>JBDTLP010000049.1:0-35723 GCA_039934735.1 Ferruginibacter sp.
CTTTACTTGCCAATGCAAACGATGTTGAATTGGATATGGTATTGTTCTCCTGCATACTGCCTCCCGCATTCCATCTTATAAGAGAAAGAAGTTGGGCAATTAATTATTAAATGAACTTTTTATTTTCTTTCTTCACTTTATCCAAAGAGAAACGATCTAGTGTTTACTCTCATTCTCTCCAACCGGCTCTGTTTGCTGAATGAAACTTCTGCCATCTTTACCATAATCATATGGCCAACGATGTACTTCAGGAATTTCTCCAGGCCAGTTACCGTGACCAGGACGTAATGGTGTAGTCCACTCTAATGTAGTTGCTTCCCATGGATTCAGGCTTGTTACTTTTCTTCCTTTGAAAATGCTATAGAAGAAATTAAATACAAAAAGCAATTGAGTAGCAAAAACGATCATAGCAACCATGCTTATGAATTCATTCAATCCACCAAAATGCCTGAATGAAACCCAGTTTGAAACATCATAATAACGACGTGGCATACCTGCTAAACCTTCATAATGCATCGGCCAGAAAATAAGATAGGCACCGCAGATTGTTACCCAGAAATGTATATAAGCCAGCGTATTGTTTAAATACCGTCCAAACATTTTTGGATACCAGTGATAGATACCTGCAAACATTCCAAAGAACGATGCCACACCCATTACAATGTGGAAATGCGCCACAACAAAATAAGTATCATGCAAGTGAATATCCAATGCAGAGTTACCAAGGAAGATACCTGTTAAACCTCCACTTATAAACAAGCTAACGAAACCAAGTGCAAACAACATTCCCGGGGTAAAGCGAATACTTCCTTTCCATAATGTAGTAAGCCAGTTAAATACTTTAATCGCTGATGGTACCGCAATAAGTAGTGTGAGCAATACGAATACCGAACCAAGGAATGGATTCAGTCCCGTTACAAACATATGATGCGCCCACACAAGGAATGCAAGAATGGTAATTGCAAATAGTGAACCTACCATCGCCATGTAGCCGAAGATGGGTTTACGACTATTTACAGAAAGTATTTCCGAAGACATCCCCATCGCTGGTAATAATATGATATAAACTTCCGGGTGGCCAAGGAACCAGAAAAGATGCTGGAAGAGAATCGCACTTCCGCCTTCATTTGGTAAAATCTTACCTGCTACAACGATATCACTCAGGAAAAAACTTGTTCCCAGGTTCCTGTCAAACAATAATAATATAGCTCCTGATAATAATACAGGGAAAGAAAGTACACCAAGTACAGCAGTGAAGAATAACGCCCAAATTGTAAGTGGCAGGCGTGTCATGCTCATACCTTTTGTACGCATGTTAAGAATGGTGGTGATATAATTCAACCCACCTAATAATGAAGAAACAACGAACATGGCCATTGATACCAGCCAAAGATCCATTCCTATTTTACTTCCCATGGATGCATCACCCAAAGCGCTTAATGGCGGATAAATTGTCCAGCCGCCACTCGCAGGTCCTGTTTGCGTAAACAAAGAAGACATCATGATCACAGATGCAAGAAAGAAGAACCAGTAGCTAAGCATATTCAACATCGGCGAAGCCATATCCCTTGCACCTATTTGTAATGGAATTAAAAAGTTTGCAAATGTTCCGCTCAACCCTGCCGTTAGTACGAAAAATACCAACACGGTTCCATGCATGGTTACCAGGGCATAATAAAATTCAGGTTGTATTTTACCACCCTTCGCCCAATGGCCCAAAATGTCTTCAAGCCATGGAAAGGTTGATTCGGGATAGCCAAGTTGTAAACGGAAAAGCACAGAAAATAATCCTCCAATGATTGCCCAGATAATACCAGTTATTAAAAACTGCCTGGCGATCATTTTATGATCCTGGCTAAAAACATATTTTGAAATAAATGTTTCATGATGGTGGTGCTCATGATGTGCATCATCATGGCCATGTCCCGTATTTATGTCTTCGTGGTGTAAAGGAACTGCGCTACTCATAATCTTAATATTATTATAGATCCAATAATTATTTATTTTGGCATAACCTGCGCCACAACTTTACTTGTTGAAGCACTGTCAGACCCTGGTTTTGCCGGCTCTTGTTTTTGGGTCAGTGTAATGTATTCAGGTACCTGAGCTGCCAACCATTTATTATAATCTGCTTCACTTTCAACAACTACAACGCCTCTCATTGAAAAGTGACCTACTCCACACATCTGGTCGCAACTGATTTCATATACAAAATCAGGATTGCTCGTTCTTTTTTTCATTTCTTCTGTAGTGTACTTTGGCGTGAACCACAACGTTGTTGGAATACCAGGCACAGCATCCATTTTCATCCTAAAATGAGACAACCCAACATCATGTATTACATCTTGTGAATTGATAACGAGTTTAACAGGCTTGCCAACCGGAATATGCATTTCAGTTGAAACATGTATATCATCCCAGCTTTCAGGATCATCAAAATCAACTCCTAAAGTATTTCCTAAAGGAGTATTATATTTTTTAAAATTCTTTTTTCCCAATACACCGTCTTTTCCCGGATAGCGCATTTCCCATCCAAACTGGTGGCCGGTAATTTCTACAACGATTGCATCTTTAGGTGCATCGTTTGTCATTTTAAACCAATATTTCAAACCGAAAACAACCAATACAGTAAGGAAGATCGCAGGAACAGTTGTCCATAATAATTCCAGTTTGGTATTGTGTGGAAAGTAGAAAGGTTTTTTACCATCTGTTTCCTGGTATTTGAAGCAAAACCAAAAAAGCAATACCTGTGTAATTATAAAAACAACACCTGTAACAGCGATGGTGATGTAAAGCATCAGGTCAATTTTTTCTCCTTGCTCAGAAGCTGATCCTTGTGGAAACAATGTTTGTCCATAATATAGATCATTACAATACCAGGCTCCAAATAAACCTAACACTAAAAAAACGATTAGCAGGAAGCCATTGATCTTGTTATTTTGCCTGCGTGATTTTTCTTCGCCTTTTAATACGTTTACATATTCGCTTGCTTTTGCAATCTGGAAAATGACTACAAAGATCATGACGACTATCGCAACCAGAAAAAACTCCTTCATTTTATAAAATTTTTTATCTTTTTAAAGCCTTCTTCGAAACCGTTTTATTTGTATTGACCTTAACGCTGCAAAATTAATTTAAACAAAAGCAACGCATGTATTTGTTTAAATTCTATGTATGATGTATGATACTTTCTTTTAAGAAAGGATTATTTTTTGCAGTTAATGGATGTTTAGTAATGTAATTTCCAACTCCCCACATGATCAAACCGATAAACAATGCTGCAATACCAAATGAAAAAGGCATAGCCATTTCCGAATGTTCGCCCAATGTGCCTGGCATTACCATTTGATAAAAATCAATCCAATGTCCAAAGATGATCAACACCGCCATGAATGTTACCATTGTCCAGCTGCGTTTCGTATTTCTCTTCATCAATATCAATAAAGGACAAATAAAGTTTACGATCAGGTTGAAGAAAAATATCCCTCTATATGGGCCAGCCTTATCTGCTGTACCAATTCTTTCAATAAAATATTTAGTTTCTTCCGGTTGATTACTATACCATATAAGCATGTATTGAGAAAACCATAAGTAAGTCCAGAACACAGAAAATGCGAACATGAATTTTCCAACATCATGTAAATGTTCTTCTGTTACATATTCCAGCTGGCCTCGATTTTTAAGATAAATAACAAATATCGCAATCAGAGACATGCCGGCTACAAATGTGCTTGCAAATGTGTACCAGCTATACATCGTACTATACCAATGAGGATCGATACTCATCAGCCACAACCATGGAACGGTTGAGGCAACAGACAAGCCGAAGAAAACAGTAAATAAAGAAGCCCATACTGTATTTTTCCATACCCATTTTTTTCCTGTTTCATAATCCATTGGCCCGCTCTTATCGGTTTCAAGGCTAAGACTTCTCATTTTTCTTCCGAGTAACCACCATAATCCAACTGAAAGTATTGACCAGATAGAAAAGAATTTTGCGTTTAAGAAACCACTTTTCCCGTCTAATATCTTATCATAGAGCGGCGATTTTATATTGGTTACATTTGGATCCAGCCAGTGATAAATATCTGTACGTCCACCCCAAACAATTGCCATTAATATTACCAGGTTAATAACACCAAGAAGCGGAACAACACTTGATATAGCTTCCGGCACTCTGCGCAACGCAATCTGCCATCCGCCCATTGCCAATGTACTAATACATATAAAGAACATTGCCGCATTAACTATCAACAACCAATACGCACTATTCTGTAATAATACAGCCCAAAAACGGGTGCTATCTAAATTGGCACCATGTCCACCATGTTCAAATGGATGATACATAATGAAGCCGTACAAAACTGTTACTACACCGGCGATGATCAAACCCAACGTCCACTTTTTATAACTGCCCGGTAATTCAAAATTTTGGTTCATCTAAACTTTATTTTGTGTGAATGCTTTTAATTTAATTATGTTTATTTTCCAGGAGCTTTAACTGCCATTGCTGCTTTTCCGGTACTATCTGTTGAAGCTGCCGCTGTTGCTGCCGCCGGTTTTGGCTGCAGGGTCCTGATATATTTTATAATCATCCAGCGTTGATTTGCATCAAGCTGAGATGCATAACTTCCCATATTATTTTTACCATACTGCATTACATGGAACATAGTTCCATCTGCCAACAATGTTTTTTCTCCGGATGCAAGATTCGCTACAGCACCAATTTTTTCAGCAACCGGACCATTACCTCCTCCTTTTGCTCCATGACATATAGCACAGTTAATATTAAATAATCTTCCTGCTTCAGTCATTTGATCTGTAGTAAGAGAATCATACGGATTTTTCAACGCTGCACTCATTTTGTATCCGTTGCTGTCATTAGGCAAAGAATAAGGCAACAATTCTCCTCTTTTCATTGTACCAGCTACGGGCCTGTTATTGTAAAAGATCAATCCACCTTTATTATTAGGATCTGTTGTAAATTTTAAAGAATCACGTTCTGCATATGTTTCATATGCCCTGCTGTATGCCATATCAGGCATATAAATACGGCCTGGTTCCCGCTTATTGCCACATCCAATAAATGTGGTTGCTGATGCCAGGATAAGTGCTGATATAATTGCAATTTTTTTCATTATTCTTAAACTCTTTTATTAGTTCAATTTTTACCGCTATCTATTGATCCTCCTTTCTTTTCCCCCTTCGGGGTTCAGGGGTTTAATATCCTTTTTCGTCTTCGTAAAGCTTTTGTTCTTTGTCATATCTTCCAAGCCACCAGCCTGTTTCTGCGATCTGAACATTTATTTCTTTAGCACCTGCATTTTGTAAAAAATGCTGTACCTCCATATCATTTGTCTTATCAGTACATTCTATTGCCATTACAAAAAGATCGTCTGTAGCACGCTCATGAAAATGATGTTTTTTCACGAATGGCGATAACTGGCAGAGATAACAAAACGTAAGTACCATACCAACTGCAGAAAATAATACTGTCAACTCAAATGTAATGGGTATCCATGCTGGTAAAGCAAAATGTGGTTTACCACCAATGTTAAGCGGCCAGTCTTTACAAAAGACCCAGCTCATGCAACCCAATGCTGTAGTTGTACCTGTAATTGCATAAATGAATCCGGCAGTATGCAAACTCGTTTCCCTGATGCCCAATGCATGATCAAGACCATGAATAGGAAAAGGTGTATATACATCGTGTATTTTGTAACCTGCCTTGCGAACATTCTTCACAGCAGGAAACAGCACCTTTTCATCATCAAATGAGCCTACCACAAATTTTTTTATTCCTCCAGCCATATGTTGAGCTTTTAGCTGATAGCTACTAGCTATGAGCCGTTATAAATTATATATTTAAATTCTACAAAATAATTTCAATTCATGCGACCTGGCTAATAGCTCATAGCTATCAGCTCATAGCTTTAATGTGCATGCGCATGTCCTACTTCATCAATATAGAATTTCTCTGCATCTGCCTTTTCTATATCTGTCATTTTCACTTTATAACTTTCACCACTCGTTTTCAATATTGCCTTGATCTCTGCCACTGCAATAACCGGGAAGTATTTAGCAAACAGGAAGAAACAGGTAAAGAACAATCCGAATGTACCGAGATAAAATCCAATCTCATAAATACTCGGGCTGTAATAAGTGCTCCAGCTCGATGGTAAAAAGTCACGATAAGTAGATGTAACGATGATCACAAATCGCTCGTACCACATTCCGATGTTTACAATTACACTCATGAAGAAGGTAACTGTAATATTTCTTCTCAGTTTACGACTCCAGAATAACTGTGGTGATACCACGTTACAGAACATCATCAACCAATAACTCCATCCATAAGGTGAGAAAAGGTTTGCACGGTTCTGACTGAACGCATACCACTCGTAGGGATTTTGTCCGTACCATGCGATAAACAATTCTGTTAGGTAGGCACAACCTACAATACTACCTGTTAATACAATTACTTTATTCATCGCCTCAATATGGCCGAGTGTGATATAATCTTCAAGCGACATTACTTTTCTAACAACAATCAATAACGATTGCACCATAGCAAATCCACTAAAGATCGCACCCGCAACGAAGTAAGGAGGGAAGATGGTTGTGTGCCAACCTGGAATTACAGATGTAGCGAAGTCAAAAGATACAATCGTGTGTACAGAAAGTACAAGTGGGGTTGCAAGACCTGCCAATACCAATGATAATGATTCGTGTCTTTGCCAGTGTTTGGTACTACCTGTCCAGCCGAATGCAGCAATACCATACATCATTTTACGGAACTTGGTTTTGGCCCTATCCCTAACCGTTGCCATATCAGGAATCAATCCTGAATACCAGAATAATAATGATACAGTGAAATACGTGGATATCGCAAATACGTCCCAAAGAAGTGGTGAGTTAAAATTCACCCAAACTGGTCCACGTGAATTTGGATAAGGCATGATAAAGAATGCAAGCCAAACACGACCCATATGCCAGATCGGAAACTGTCCCGCACACATTACCGCAAAGATGGTCATCGCTTCTGCTGCACGATTAACACCAGTTCTCCAACCCTGGCGGAAAAGTAACAGGATCGCAGAGATCAACGTTCCTGCGTGACCGATACCTACCCACCATACGAAATTGGTAATATCCCAACCCCAGCCAATGGTTTTATTAAGGTTCCACTGCCCGATACCGTAAGTAACCTCTCTATATACACTATATACCCCAAATAAAAGCAGGGCAACGCTAATATAAAAACCAATATACCAAAGCCTGCTTGGCTTTGTTTCAATGGGACTAATAATATCTTCCGTAACCTGGTGATAATCTTTATTACCATCAACCAGCGGTTCCCTTTGTTGTGATTCGTATTTCAGTAATGACATATCTTGTTTAGCTTTTAGCTATTAGCTGTTAGCTGTTAGCCTGTTTTTGTTATACTTAGCTTTCTATATCCAGTCAACCTTATTAACTATTCAACCAATCAACCTTGACTATGCATGTTCTTTCTCTACCTTCTTTTCTTCTTTCTTTTCAGAACCATGTTCATCTTCCACCACCCCTATATGCCTGTCGGTATTCCTTACTTTAGCCAGGTAGCTAACGTTTGGCAATACGTGCAGTTGTTCAAGTACATAAAAATTACGGTTATAGTCATTTCTATCTTTAGATACTTCACTTTCCCTATCATTCACGTTACCAAAATTGATAGCGTTGGTAGGACATGCCTGCATACAAGCTGTTTTTACATTACGTACAATCGTTGGGTCACCATGTTTTTTTGCATCAAGCTTGCTATCCTGCAAACGTTGAACACAGAAAGAACATTTTTCGATCACACCTCTTGAACGAACGGTAACATCAGGGTTCAACACCATTCTTGTAAGTTCATCATTCATCTGAATAGTTACTTCATTCAAATCAACTCCAATTAATGGCATTTGATTATCAGGGAAACTATCTGCACCTGTAAAATCAAGCCAGTTGAAACGACGTACTTTATATGGACAGTTGTTGGCACAATACCTTGTACCAATACAACGGTTATAAGTCATTTGGTTTAAACCTTCCGAACTATGGTTTGTTGCAGCTACCGGGCAAACGTTTTCGCAAGGAGCATTATCGCAGTGTTGGCATAGCATCGGTTGGAAAACTACATCTGGATTTTTTACATCCCCTGTAAAATAACGATCGATACGTAACCAATGCATTTCATGAGCACGTTGTACCTGCATTTTTCCAACTACTGCCACATTATTTTCTGCTGTACAAGCAACAACGCAAGCACTGCAACCTGTACATGTATTAAGATCAATACTCATTCCCCATTTGATACCTGGTTTGTCAAAATCCGGATACATGGTTCCATCTCTTTTGTAATCTGTTTTTCCATCAGCCATGATCACAGCTCTTTCCTTGTGCGGTTCTTCCAGTAAAGCCTCTGGATTTGCAACAAAGCTTGAAAGATTTGTTTCAAATAAAATCGGCCTGCTTTCAGAAGATCCATGAACCTGGGTTTGTGCCAACGGATAAGTATCGCCTGTTTTTGCAGCAGTAGCAACTGCGTTATTCAGTACTGTTACACCATCGAATATTGCCAATGGAAATGCATTCTGACCAGCATCTGTTGCCGCAAGGCCAATACGTTCTTTTGTTTTTCCTTCAACTGCACTTTTCCTTCCATAACCAACAGCAATAGCTATTGTAGATGAGTTTAATCCAGGTAAAATAAGAACAGGTAATACTATAGAATTGTTATTGACAGTTATTTTTATAACCGGTTTCTCAGGATGAACTTCGTAATTATCTGCTTCACGTTTGCTATCAGGATTTGCTACATCAATGCCTACCAGTGCTTTTGCTAATTCAGGACTAACCATTGCATAGTTATCCCAGGTAACTTTAGATATAGGATCAGGAAGTTCCTGCAACCATGGATTGTTTGCATGTGAACCATCACCCATAGAAATTTTCTGGTAAAGAATAACTTCCCTGTCGCCGCCTTTTGTTTGTGAAATCTTTGAAGCGGCAGCAGCAAGTCCGCCGTTATTAAATATACCTGCTGCAGGAGCCACCGTTGTTTCGATAACGCCATCCTGCAAAGCCCTTTCCCACAATTCGGAGGTTCCCAGTTTTGCGGTCCAGTAATTTTTTACGTATGCAGAATAATCATTGGATGCAGAAACAACCACTGGCATTGAAGCTGCAGTGCTATCGAGTGCAGCAACCGCTACCGTTGAAGGAGCACCTGCCCATTTCATCAATGATGTTTGGAATTCTCTTGTTTTAAATAATGGGTTG
The DNA here is from genome assembly GCA_039934735.1 of Ferruginibacter sp. Taxonomy (GTDB): domain Bacteria; phylum Bacteroidota; class Bacteroidia; order Chitinophagales; family Chitinophagaceae; genus Ferruginibacter. The sequence goes on from JBDTLP010000049.1 coordinate 9,307, forward strand.
ATGATTGGCTGAATCAAACTGATATAACCAGTTTTAGGTTCAGCATCACCCCAGCTTTCTAACCAATGATGAGATGGAAGAATGAATTTACATTGTTCTGAAGTTTCATCCAATGTGGTATTAAAAGAAACGCTCAAAGGAAGTTTAGCAATAGCATCTCCGAATTTTTTACCATCAGCATAATTATATACCGGGTTACAATCGTAAACCAATAAAGCACCAACATTACCGGAAGCCATATCCGCCGCAAGTTTTACCATGTCAGCATCAATGCCTTTCCTGTAATTAGATGTAATAGCCCAGTTTATTGTTGATCCGTTTGCACCGATCATTTCATTAATTGCATTTACAACAACCTGTACATTCACATCATTACTACCACACACAACAAGTGCAGCACCTTTATTTGCAGACAATAAAGCTGCAGTTTGTTCAATTCCTTTATTAAGTTTTGCATCAGGTAAGGATGGAGCCGTTACAGCACCTCCCAGTTTTGCCAACAAAGCCAATGCTACTGCACCAGTTTCAGAAGGCTTATGTGTAAACCTGTCATCGGCATTACTACCGGTAAGGCTTAACATACTTTCAAATTGTATATGACGGCTTAACTCAGGTTTTTCGCTTTTTACTTTTCTTTGAGATGCATATTGTTTGCTGAATTCTACCGGGCTGAGCCATGTACCAATGAAATCAGCACTAAGACTTACAATAAATTTTGCCTTATCAAAATGATAAGAAGGAAGCGCTCTTTTTCCGTAGCAAGCTTCGTTTGCCAATAACATACCGCTGTTACTTATTGCGTCATATTGTACGTGGCGGCTGCCCGGGTATTTTGAAATAAATTGATTAATGATCTGTAAAGTAGTAGGAGAGTGAACTGTTGAAGTGAGCAACACCACTGGTTTTCCACCAAGGCCTGCCATTGCATCGCCTACCATTTTATCAAAAGCATCAAAACTGCTTACTTCTTTAAAATCGTTGCCGGATTTTTGCAAAGGGTGACGCAATCTTGTTACATCATAAATATCCAATACAGAAGCTTGTGATTGTGCGCTTGTACCCGCCTGTCCATCTGGTTTTCCATCGCCGGTAATTTTAGAAAGTGGGTTTCCTTCTATTTTGATTGGCCTGCCATCTCTTTGTTTTACAACAACACTGATCGCATCACCACCATTTACATAAGTAGAAGCAAAATAATTTGGAACACCAGGAATAACATCTTCAGGTTTTTGTAAATAAGGGACCGCTCTGCGTACAGGAATTTCACAACTAGCCGCTATGGCAGCAGCTGCGGTACTAAATCCGAGATACTTTAAAAAATCCCTGCGTGGAGTTTTGCCGTCCAATAACCCTTCTTGCTGCAATTCTTCAATTGGAAGTAGCTCTTCTTTAAACTCCTTTTCTGATGATTGCTTAAAAGCATCAGACTGATTTAGTTCGCCAAAATTCTGCCAGTACTTTTTTTCCATATTACAATTTGAAAATTCTAAAATTTGATCCCGCTTTGCGGGAAAAAATGAGCCAAAACCAATTATACAAAGCCCCTTTTATATTTTATTAATAGTGACATTTCTGACACTCTGTTCCGCCAATTTTTTCTACCGTTACGCTATCCATTTTCCCAGTCTTTATATCATTATGGAACTTCTCATAAATGCTGTAGAATTTGTTGCCTGTACCTGTTTCTTTATTGTAGAAATCCACTTTGGTTTCGCGGTGACAGTTTACACACCAGCCCATGCTCAATTCAGCAAACTGGTAAACTTCAGGCATTTCCTGGATGTTACCATGGCAGGTCTGGCATTGTTGCTTTCCTACTTTTACGTGTTGGCTATGATTAAAATAAACGTGATCAGGCAGGTTATGAATCTTAATCCATTTAACTGGCCTTGCGCCATCCGGAATACCATCTCCGTTATTATCCGGATTGTATGTTTTTGTTGCAGGGTTCCAGCCGGCATAAGAATACAGTTTTTGTATTTCTTCTGTACCATTTACAGTTCTACCGTCTTCCCTTACCAGTTTTTCTTCTCCTTTATATTCTTTAATTCCCATGTGGCAATTCATACAAACATTTATAGAAGGAATGTTAGCATGCTTGCTATCCTGTGCACCACCATGGCAATACAGGCAACTGATCTGGTTAACGCCGGCATGTACTTTATGAGAATAATAAATAGGTTGTTCCGGTTGGTAACCTTTCATACGGCCCAGGCCAATGGCGGCGCTGATCGTCATATAACCTCCCACACTAAATAGCAACAATATAGCTGCCATTAAATAAGTTTTATTGCGGTAAAAAGGAACGGGCTCACCACGGTAAACACCTTCCTTTTCATCGGTAAGTTTGCGGAGATTGCTGTTTACCTGTAATAATATAAAGGCAACCAGGGCTAACACTAAAGTAAGAATTCCAAATAAAAGCGAATTATCTGATTCAGGTTGGCCGGCAGCTCCGGGAGTTTCTTTTACAGGGGCAACGTAAGCTTCTATATATTTAAAAATTTCATCAATTTCTTCATTCTTCAGCTGTGGAAAGGCAGTCATCTGGGTTTTGCTCCACTTTTCGAAGAGGGCTTTGGCATACGGATCCTTCTCCCTTACAATTGTTGAGTTGTGTACCCAGGCATAAACCCAGTCCTTTGACGGTTCCCTGTCCCTGGCACCTTTTAAAGCAGGACCGGTAAAATCCTGATCTGGCTTATGGCAGTTAGAGCAATTGGCTTTAAAAAGGGCTTCTCCCTGTTGGGCAAATACAATATTTGAAATAGAAACAAATAGAATTAAAAGCAGACTTGCAAAAGCTTTGTTAATGATTTTTCTATAGCGACTCATACAGTTATCGGGGCTAATGTGGAAAAAAATCCTGGTTTGGTTGCAAAAATAAGGTAGGATACTGACATAATATCAACATTTCTTAATTTTTTTTTCCCTTATCTGGCGTGGGTTTCAACGATTTGTGATGTATTGTATTGGGGCATTGTCATGTTTTTGTAAGCTAAATCTTTTCTCTTTTTTACCTTAAAAAAACAATGCATATCACAATGTTTTATGCATTTTTGCAGCATGTTTAAAAAACTGCAGGCTAAATGGAATGTTAATTTAGGTAACCTGCTTCTTATCATTTCAACTTTTGCAATAGGTGGAAGCCTGTGTGGATTTGCCGGGCGTAAAATTCTTCTACTAACCAATCTTGAAAAAAACATAGCCTGGTTTTTACTGTATATTATACTTATTACGATTCTTTGGCCCTTTTCTGTTTTAATAGTGAGTATTCCGCTTGGGCAGTTTTCATTTTTTAAAAAATACATTTTAAAGATCCGAAATAAGATGATGCTTCGTAATGCTGTTTTAAATAATATCCATCAAATCAATCTTGCCATTTTTGCAAGCGGTGCCGGCACCAATGCAAAAAAGATAATTGAACATTTTAAAAATGACCATCATGTAAAAATTGAATTGATCGTAAGTAATAAATCAGGAGCGGGTGTTATCCAGATCGCAAAGGATAATAATATAGACCAGGTAGTGATCAACAAAGATCAATTGATATACGATAGTAACTTTATACGGGACCTGGAAAAAAGAAAGATCGATTTCATTATCCTTGCTGGTTTCTTATTAAAAATACCGCCTGCTTTGATTCAGTCCTTCCCAAAAAAGATCATCAATATTCATCCTGCTTTATTACCAGCTTATGGCGGTAAGGGCATGTATGGCATGCACGTACATGAAACGGTTATTGCAAATAAAGAAAAACAAAGTGGCATCAGTATTCATTATGTAGATGAAATATATGATCATGGTGAAATTATATTCCAGGCAACCTGCAATATTGATCCTGCTGATACTGCAGAGGACCTTGCAAAAAAGATCCACTTGCTTGAGTATACACATTATCCTGCTGTTATAGAAACTGTTTTAAAAAACCAAAAAGCAAGTTAAATCAAGCCATGTACAACAGGCATTTTGATATCTTGCTTAATATTACGAACCATAAACCCAACCTGCGTTTGCGATCTGTCTTATTTTTTTTATCTCTTTTATTTCTAGCCGCTAACCTGCAGGCACAACTAACCGTTAGTGGTACAATTTACGACAGTAGTAAAATTAATTATGTTGAAAATGTAAGGGTTGTGAGTACAGGCGGGTTATTTGCAGTAACTGATAGTATGGGAAGGTACAGTATCAACACTTCTGAAAAAGATTCACTGACCTTTTATTATAACGGCAAGCCGACACAAAAATTTACAGTTAAATCAATTGCAGATCCAGCTCATTTCGATATCTCCCTGCGAATAAAAATAAAGGGTAAATACAGCATGCTAAAAGAAGTAACTGTGTTTTCAAAATCATATCGCCAGGATTCCCTGGAGAACAGGCAGGAATATGCCGATATATATGATTATACAAAACCGGGACTAAAAACATCCATATCTCCAACAGGTGGCGTTGGTGCAGATGTAGATGAACTGATCAACATATTTCGTTTTAAAAGAAATAAAAGACTCAGGGCTTTTCAACGCCGGTTGGAAACAGAAGAACAGGAAAAATATGTCGATTTCAGGTTTAATAAAATAACCGTCAGGCGTATTACCGGCCTGCAAGGAGGATTGCTGGATACTTTTCTATTGTGGTACCGCCCGGATTATGAATTTGCAAGAAGCAGTGATGAGATTGTCTTCAACCAATATGTTTTAAATGCATTTTACGAGTTTAGAAGAATGATGCCGGTTCCTCCTGCAAAAAAGGAAGATAATAATTGACAATGGAAAATTGACAGTTGACAATTAAAAGCGCTTAGCCGAATTTTTAAATTATAACATCTCATTATTTTATTTAGCCATTTTCATCAGGTAAATTTGCATTTCAATTTTATAATTATGGAATACAACAAATTAACTAAAGAAGAAGAATCTGTTATTCTTCACAAAGGAACTGAACGGGCTTTTACCGGTGAATACACTGACAATAAACAAAGCGGTACTTATATATGCAGACGATGCAATACAGCTTTGTATGAATCAAAAGATAAGTTTGATTCTCATTGCGGCTGGCCAAGTTTTGATGATGAGATTCCAGGTGCTGTAAAAAAAATTCCGGATGCAGATGGCAGAAGAACTGAAATTGTGTGTGCCAATTGTGATGCACATTTAGGCCATGTTTTTATTGGCGAACGGCTTACGGATAAAAATACGAGGCATTGTGTGAATTCGATCTCGATGAAATTTATTCCTGCATAATAATATTAACTGCGAAGGCACTAAGAAAATAAACTTAGTGCCTTTGCAGTTAATTTATTTCTCTGCTGTTTCAAGATGATTGCTTACCCATTGTAAAATATCCTTCCCATATTCCTCATTTGTTCTTGTATCACACGCAATTTTTTGTAATGTTGGTATCATTGATTGCGCTTCAGCCAATGAAATTTCTCTTTTTCCCATAAACCGGATGTCTAATTCTTTTAAAGGAAGCTGTGAAAGATCTTTTACCAGTTGCGTAGTATCGTCGAGTTTATTGGAATTGATATTTAAAACTTCCAATGATTGAATGTCTTTGAAAACGGCTGGAAGCATTGAAATATTATTTCCAAAGATGGATAAGTTCCTGATGGGTGTGTTTTTTATTTTCTCCAATTCATTGTCATAATTAATTGCCGGGCAACTGTCCAGCCATAAAGTTTCAAGGCTGGTTAATTGAGCAAAGTTTACCGGCAATGCCTGGAAAAGATTACTACCGGCAAGTATTGATTTAAGATTTTCCAGGTCACAAATACTTTCCGGAAGACTTTCCAATTGATTGTTTGAAATATTCAGCTCCTGTAAACCTGCCAGGCCTTTAAAGAATTGTTCCGGAAACTTTTTTAATTTATTTCTACCCAGTGAAAGTGATAGGAGGTTTGGAAAATTCCACTCAGATTGTGTCAACGTCTCCAATCCACAACCGTAAAAACTTATATCTTCCAATGCAATTAAATTACTAAAAGATTCGGGCAGCATTTTTAATTCTGTATTACTTGCAAAGTCGATTTTCTTCAAATTTTTCAACAACCCAAATTCTGGTGGAAGCATTTTTATACCTGCTCCAAATGCTTTTACTTCTGTAAGCTTTGGCAGTTGGGAAAGTTTAATGCATGCATCTTTCCAATCCAGGCCCGGGCAATTGCTAATATCTATGAACTCCAAATTGATGAACTGATCGATCTCTGGGAAAAGTAAAATCGGTTTTAACTGGCGAAGATCCAATCCCTGGACCGACAGCGGATCCTTCATTGCCTTTTTTAAACTGCGTTGTATCTGCATGTTATTTTATTTAATAATCAGGGGCAGTCAAATTATTCTATTGCTGCTGCTGAATGATAAATCTTATAAAGTGTGAAAAATTATATTGAGCTTATTTGCATTAAAAAGGTTTTACGGATTTACCTGGAGCACAGTTGGAAACTCAGCTTCAAGCATATTATCAAACTGGTCTGCCCAGATTTCAAAATCAGAAATAAAAGCAACCAGTTCATTATAATCCATACCATTGATATCTCTTTCGAACGTACCCCAAACATTGTTGCCATCTTTTTGAAGCGTAAGTTTTATGCCAAGTTTTTCATCATTCAATTCAAGTAACCTGCGGTAAAATTCAAGGAGGTTTGTTTGCGGAACCTGCATCACCAATGTAAATATTTTTATAAAATCGCGTACATAACCATTACCAAGATCTATACGGAGTATGAAGATTTCAATGCTGGCAGAACCTTTTTTCCATGTCCAGTTTCTTTTTTCGGTATTGTAAACATCTGCACGTGCAAGGCCTACTGATTCTGCATATTTGTGAATCATTTCTGTCGTTTGCAAATATTGCGTGTCAATTGCTAAAAGCTGCGTTGCATTTTCCATTGTAATTTTTTTGTTTGTTTATAAATAATTATGAAGCAAACTTATAATGGAAAAGGGTGTTCTAAATGCAGAACATAGAAATGGAGCGTATTAATTGATATTTGGTTGAAGTTTCCTTAGAAACGGAGAATCATTCAACTGCAAAGGCACAAATTTTCAAAGCAAATCTTAGCGTCTTTGGGCCTTTGCGATAATTAAAATGACATTAATTTTTTAATCGTTTCACCCAATCTCGAATACGCCATAAAATTTTTCTCCAACTCAATACTAAATGGAATAGGAGTGTCCAGGCTTGCACAACGCATGATGGGTGCATCTAATAATGTATAGCAATGCTCGGCAATCCATGCAGCAATTTCTCCGCCAATGCCACCAATCAAACAATCTTCATGCAGGATAAGTACCTTGCCTGTTCTTGCAACGCATCTCTCTATTGCATCATAATCTAACGGTAACAATGAACGCAGATCAAGAATATCTAAAGATATAGATGGGTTATTTTTTGCATAGTCTAATGCCCAATGCACACCTGCTCCATAGGTAATGATCGAAATATCTTCTCCTTCATTTACATGTTTTGCTTTACCAATCTCAATTTCATAATAAGCTTCGGGTACATTACCGGTAATACTTCTATACAAAGCTTTGTGTTCAAAATACAAAACAGGATTTGGATCATTGATGGCTGCGATCAATAAACCTTTTGCATCTATTGGTGTTGATGGATAAACTACTTTTAGTCCTGGTGTATGTACAAACCAGGCTTCATTACTTTGGCTATGAAATGGCCCTGCGCCAACACCGCCACCCGTAGGCATACGTATAACCACATCTGCGTTTTGTCCCCACCGGTAGTGGATCTTTGCAAGGTTATTAATGATCTGGTTGAAACCTACTGTAGCAAAATCTCCAAACTGCATTTCCATTACAGATTTATATCCTTCCAGGCTAAGCCCAAGTGCTGCGCCCACAATGGCGCTTTCACATAAAGGGGTATTGCGTATCCTGTCTTTGGTAAATTTTTCTACAAAGCCTTCTGTTACTTTAAAAGCACCGCCATATTCAGCAATGTCTTGTCCCATCAAAACAAGATTGCTGTGTTTATTCAATGATTGCTCCAGCGCATCGCTAATGGCATTTATGAATTTTTTTTCTGTTGAAGTACCTTCTATTTTGGATGATAATTCGCTATTATCAATAATTGATTGCCGATTGCCGATTGCCGGCGCATATACATCATTCACTTCTTCTTCCGTGTCCGGAATAATTTTTTCTGCAACAAATCCAGCCTGCAATTCTGTTTCTATATAACTTTTAGTTTCTCCTTTGATTGTTAGAATATCATCTGCAGATAATATTTTTTCTTCAACCAGCCATTGCTCATAATTTTTAATAGGATCTTTTTGCTCCCATTCTTCAAATAAATTTTTAGGAACATATTTTACGCCACTTGCTTCTTCATGCCCACGCATACGAAAGGTCATGCATTCAATTAAATAAGGTTTTTGATTTTTAGTACAATATTCTCTTACGCCTTTAATGGTATCATACACGGTAAGTATATTATTACCATCAATCTGTACGGCTTCAATTCCATAACCCACGGCTTTATCTACCAAACTTTTGCAGCGATACTGTTCACTGGTAGGTGTGCTTAAACCATAGCCATTATTTTCTATAATAAAGATCACGGGCAGATCCCATACTGCAGCCGTATTCAATGCTTCATGAAAATCTCCTTCACTGGTTCCGCCATCACCTGTAAAAGTTAATGATACTTTTTGTTCCTTTCTTAATTTATAAGCGAGTGCAACACCATCGGCAATGGCGAGCTGGGGGCCAAGGTGGGAGATCATACCACATATATGATGATCCCTGGTACCAAAATGAAAACTGCGTTCACGGCCCTTACTATAGCCGTCTTTATTCCCCTGCCATTGTTTAAAGAGTTTACTTAGCGGCATTTTGCGTGAGGTAAAAACGCCGAGGTTCCTGTGCAGTGGCATGATCCATTCATCCTGTTGCAGCGCCATCGTGGCACCAACAGAGATGGCTTCCTGCCCAATTCCGCTAAACCATTTGGAAATTTTTCCCTGCCTTAAAAGCACCAGCATTTTTTCTTCTATCATGCGTGGCAGCAGCAGGCCCTTGTATAAACTGATCAGTTCTTCGTTTGTAAAATCTTTCTTTAGAAATTCCATGCGGCAAATTTCTACTTATTAAACCAAACAAACAAAGCGGGAAAGTTTTTTTTAAATGAATGTTTTGCAACAAGGATAGATACACGGATAACACAGATGCGGCGGATTATACGGATTTTGCTTGCTTCGCAAGCGATAAAAAAATAATAATAGCCTGTTTACTATACTTTCACAGCAAATATAAGATCCATCCAATTCGCCACTTCTGTGTTATCCCCGGCGTATTTAAAAATGAATCTGCCGAACGCTTATAGCTGTAATCAGGAGCGATTATTTGAAAAGCCTGTTTTATCTTATGATAATTTGTTGCACGGATTTTTTTCCATCTACAGCAATAATAATTAACTGGTAATTGCCGGCAGCTATACTTTTTTCCATAACGATTGACCTGGTAATATTAGCATCATCAATTTCAATGCTGCCATTATAAACCACCTGGCCAAGCTTATTGATTAATTGTAGTTTGTAAGTGCCGGCTAACTGGTTCACGAAGTGAATATTAATTGTTTTATTGTCTACAGGATTGGGATAAACGAGTATTGAAGCTGATTCCTGTATAGGACCAACTTTTACAATGGCACTGTATTGTACCTGGCCACTAAGCCCGGTAGCTTTAATGCGATAAAAATTATTTCCGCTAAATGGATTTGCATCGTTATACTGGTAAGTGCTGGCACTTCCATTATTTGCTAAAGGATTTTTTGAAGTAATGCCTGTAAAGTTCTGTCCATCGGCACTTCTTTCCAAATTATACTTATCTATATTGATCTCATTTTCCACTTTCCATTTTACCATAATGGTTTTATCTGTATTTCTGTTCGCAGAAATACTTGTAATGCTTACAGGAACTATTGTAATTTTTTCAAATACAACAAAGAACCTGTCTGCTGCACTTGATAACGTGTCTGTATTAATATCTATATCTATAAAATTGCTGTCAGCAAGATTTAGTTCTGTTGTGGTATGCAAATATTTATCAATCAAATATGCCTTAAGATCCCCCGCCTGCATATTTTTCGGAGCAAATCTTAATTGGTACGGTTGTTTACGCAGGTTAGATAAAGAATAAAAAATAGTATCCTTTATTACCGGTGTACTTCTCGCTTCCACAGATAGTTTTTTGTTCTCCCTGCAGATCATAAAATTTTCTCCTGAGTTGAGAAATTTAATGGCGTCATCTGCATCCACAATATTGCCATAGCTATCGTCTAAAACCACTGCGTTTCCATCGGCAATCACCCCGGTATTTGTAAACAAACCTGCCCTGAAGTATTGGCGGCTACCTGCGTCCGTTAGCCTGTTCACCAGTTTGTTGGTGTCTTTTTTACAAGCTTCTGTAAATGTTACTGTGCCTGCTGAACCCGATGATAGTACAAAAAAAGCCTGGCTGCTTTGTATAAATGGAGAAGCTACACCTGCTGTATAATAACTCGTTCCGCCGGCCGTAGGTTCATAATTATTTGCTGCTGCCAAGGTTTGATATCCGCCGAAACCGTACGAACCGTAAAGTAATGGATCCCATACTACGGCATCATTATTAAGATTAACAAGTAAGCCGTTGTTTTTCATAAACTCAAGGCTTACCGTTGATGCATAAGGATTTCCAACCGAAGCATATTTTCCTGCAGCTACATTGGTAACCGGTGGAGGATTATTTGGTTGATAAAGCGTTCCTTTTGTTCGCATGTTTGTTTGATTGGCCGGAGTAGCGAGCATTGTCACTGTTCTGTCGCCACGAACGAAAAGCATATAGCCACGTTGATCATTTACCAGGCCTGCTGTATTTGTAACTCCAACCCAGGCTCCATTGATGCCAATGCTGGGATCATAATATTTCATAGACGGAGTGGCCGTAGTTAAATCAAAACCACTACCGGTACCCGTTATGATGGTTCCGTAACCCGCCGGTGTTGTACCCGCTTCCTGCCAGGATTGAAAAATTGTTTGTCCCTGTGTGGGTGTAGCCAGGAATTGCCATCCCTTTATATGGCCTATACCTGTATTAATATACCTTTCAACTGTTGCCTTACCTGAAATACTGTTTCCCGTTACATCATTTACATTAGCTGTTGCACTTATGGTTGAAAGTAATACAATATTATCCCCGGTAGTAAGTGTCTTCCCGGTAACAGCTCCAAAAGATAACGCCCTGCTGATATTAAGATTTTCACCTGTAACAGCAGATATTTTCACATCATTACTTACAATAAAATTCTTTACACGATTACTTGAAAAAACATTTCCCGCCAAAGCCTGTGTCATTGAGCAATTTCCATTCATCTCAACTGAACCCTCAACAATCCCTGCCTGTATATTATTAATGCTTCCTGCATTTGCAAATACATTTCCTGCTATTTTTATTGTGCCCCTATTCGTTAAGGTTGCTCCTGTACCCATGATCACACTGCCAACCTGGTAAGATTCACCTGGTGCGATCACAGGTTGATTAACCGGCGGGGTAGAAATAACAACATTATCATCATTGGCATCAGGCACAATGCCTTCACTCCAGTTGCCTACATCATTCCAGTTTGTTCCATTAACGCCTGTCCATGCATTCTTTTTACTAAATTCATCGGCACCAATATCTGTTACAAAAGGACTAACTATACTGCGGACATCATTATCATAATCTGTTGAAAGCAATATTCCTGCATTGCTTCCGGTAGCATTAACACTGCAATTACCTGTAGAAGAAATATGCAGGAAGTTTATATTGGAACCTGTTGTACTAATAAAGCCAGGCAATGCACTTACAGAAAGGCTATCCTTTGGCGTTACCCTTGTTTTATAAGAAGCCAGCAATTGGTCATTATTGGTACCATCATAAAAAATTAAATTTTGTGCAGAAGCTGTTCCTGCATAAAACAAATTATTATTGGATAAGGCATCGTATGTTGCAAGATTAGTACCACTACGCCAGCTGGCAACTGTTTTCCCTGTTGCACCGTGACTGGAAATATTGCTGAAAATATTATTGCGCAGTGTTACAGCTGTTGTTGCATCTGCATACACAGCTGCTGTTGAAAATACAGAAGCACTTCCTGAAGCGTTCAGGTGGATGGTATTGTAATAAGCAATTGCTTTCCCGCCCAGTAAAAATAATTTCATTCCTGTAACAGCAGGCCCTGCAACATCTGAAATTGGCGCACGCAGATCACCGATATAATTATTGCTATAAGTAAAAATGCCTTTTAAAGAGGTGTAATTATTGATGCCATATACATTACTTCCTAAAGCACTTTCTGAAAGATCGTAGATTTTATTTTTTGTAACAGATATTGTTGATGACGCAAATCCATTGTCTAAATAAATGCCTGCCACATCACCATTTAGATTCGTAGAAGAAAGACCGCTTATTTTATTATTATCAATAGTCACCTGCGTTGCATTTACAGGCGAAATATTTGCTGTTATCCCATTTATAAACCCTCCTGCTCCGGTAGAGACAAGCCCCGAAACAGTATTATTGGTTATATTAAATTGCCCGCTGCTTCCTGCAGGATCAATGGTTATTCCTGTCATGTAACCCTGTCCGTTAAAATTGGATACTGTATTATTTGAACAGTTTGCTGTTCCCGTCATATCTGCCATATCAATTCCATCTACAAAACCGCCCCCAAATGTAAAATTATTGAATACATTGCCAGTTATATTGAGTAAACAAGGATTCGCAAAGTATGTGTACAACAAATAAAAATTGGAAGTAAATCCTGTTGCAGCAGAAAAGTTTGAAAAATCATTGTTGGTAACATCCGCTTTTGCTCCTGAAACAGAACTCATAAAAAGATTGATCACATGATATGTTGCCAGGCCGGTTCCGGAGAAAGTTCCAACGATCTTATTGTTATCGACAATGAGTTGCCCGGTAGATGAAATGGTATAATTTGTAAAGATAAAATACAAATCTCCGGTAGAAAACCTGAAACTTAAATTTGTAAATGTATTGCCGCTTATAGTAGCAATATTATTTGCAGATGACGCTCCCGTAAGTTTAATCAATCCGCCACCAACTCCATTTTGCGCTCCAAACATAGTACCTCTAAAATCATTATTTTGTATATTAGTTACAGTGGCATTTGTGTTACCCATGTTTATGCCGTAAAAAGAACCAATATTATCAACAACAGCATTTACCCAGTTTGTTGATGCTGTACCTAAAAAATTATTATTTACATTTATAGAAGGGTTTACGCCGGTCATGGTACTGGCAGTTTCAATACCCGTCATATTCGGTGCAGATCTAACTGATAATAGCCATCCCCGAAGTGTATTATTAGTGATGGAAACTGAGTTACCTGAACCACCGCAAACGATTCCTTTTACAATGGATGTTACACCAGCATTGGTTGCCGTTAGTATGCCTGTATTAGAAAGCATTCCTCCTGTTACAGCATAACCTATCCTGATATTATCTGCATCTGCATTACCAATAGAATTATTACTAATTGTATAATTACACAATCCTCCAGCGCTAATACCTGTGAAGCTCCCGGATACCGCAGCGCTAGTACCGGATATTGTGATTGAACCAATTGTATTATTTTGCATGGCAACTGTAAAAATGTTAGTAGCCTTGATACCAAACAATGTTCCCCCGGCACCACTTGTAGCAACATAAATAGAATTAGTACCCGATGTTGATCCTATAATATTACCAGCAATTGCGCCAATATTTACCGTTCCGCTTTCTACATAAATACCGCTAAACATAGGAACCAGTGTTGAAGAGGCATTCGATGTGTACATGGCAATACCGCCGATTGTATTTCCATCAACAGAAGAAGCTGTACCAACAAGTCCCAAAGCAAGACCAATACCAACATACTTAATTGAAGCTGCTGTTCCTGTTGGAGTATAGCTAGCCGGGAAACCTGCCAGTGTAACGCTATTGCCGATCATATTGGTTGTACCGGTTCCGGATGAGTTGGCAAAACCAATGATATTATTATTGACTGTATATCCTGTTCCACTGGCTATATATATACCCCAGTTAATAAGGGATACAGTATAAACTCTTGTAACTGTTTGAAAAAACCTGTTGCTGGTAATTGTCCAGCTGTTGTTATTGGCTCCTAAATAAATACCACGTGAATCCCCTGCAGCATTGAAGAAATTAGAAATATTATTATTTGTGATGGAGATATTATCATTTTCTTTTCCAGCGGTACCAACGGAACAAATGCCATTGATAGATTGATTTCCGGCATCAGTAATATCATTGTTGTCAATGGTATTATTATCATTACCGGTTCCGGATGCATTGGCTGTACTGAATAAAATTGTTCCATTCAAGGCACTTGTGGATCGCATTCCTTTAATGATGCAATACTTTACAACATCATTCTGCGCATCATTAATAAACTGTATCGTATTTCCGGAGTTATTGGTATTTGAAATTGTAAATGACTTTGCTGTTCCGCTACCAGCTTGCCTTCCGTCGAATATAATATATTTAGCACCATTAAGGTTAATAAGTTGTGTCAATGCCACAGAACCTGTAATAACCGGGTTTGCTGTTGCCGACGGACGTATAGTAAGTGTATGTGCCGCACTTTCATCCGCATGAAGCTGGATATCTATCGGGAATGTTTCTGAAGGATAACTGTTATCAGTCAATTCAAAAAATATTTGCCCCGACAGCGCACATGCATTATTATAAGCGTTTACTGCTGCCGTTAGTGTTGTAAAATTTCCTCCGCTACCTACGGTATAAATACCATTTAAATTATAACTCATGGTATAGGTATTGGGGGTTGTTGGATGTGTTGTTACACTATTAACGTTTGTTGCTACAAGCCCTGCTGAAGGATTTGAAATTACGTTTGGCACAGGATTCATATCCTGTGCAATGATGTAATAAGAAATAACATCTCCTCCGGCAACGCCTCCCATATCTGTTTCTACAATGGTAAAGCTCCACACGCTGCTGGTAATCGTTCCCGAGGTATTTGTACCGGGGGCCGAGAACCATGTTCCTGCATTCTTGCGGTAATAAATTCTTGGTATAGTTGTACCTGATAAGGCAACACCTGTTGCATCCGTAATTGTTACTCCTGTTATTGTCATCCCGGTGAAAGTACATGTGGGAGATGCAATCGCTGTGTATGTTATAACAGGTGGAATCAATTCTGAATAGATCGCATCTGTTTCATCTGCACCAATATCTGGCCCTAATGTACTTGTTCCTAAATAGCCTGGATTTCCCTGGCGGATATCTCCATCATTATCATCTGTATAACCTGCGATATTTACGGCACCGCTTTCGGCCTGTGTAGGATCTGCGGGATCAAGATGAAGAAAATTTGCCGATGAACCCGTTGTACTTAAGAACGGAGTTGATTCTGTGAATGAAGCTGCATCTCTTGTTGCTACAAGTGTTTTATAGGCAGTAAGTGTTTGATTATTGTTGAATCCATCACTGAAAATAAGATTGGTTGCTGATGGAGTGCCTGCATAAAATATATTATTGTTCGATGTTGCCGCATAGTTGTTTAATTGCAATCCAGTGCGGGTATAAGCAACCGTTAGACCTGTCCCATTGGCTACAGATGTATTTATAATTATATTATTTCTAAGACTTGTGGGACCATTTGCTGCTGTTCCACTTACTGCCAGGTAAACACCTGACGTACCAAAATTTGTTCCCGCTGAACTTGCATTCAGGTATATCGTATTGTAATAAATATTGTGCGTGGCTGTTCCCGATATGGACGATACAATAATTCCTCTAATAGCATTTGCTGTATTTGCAATGGGGGCACGCAGGTCGCCAATAAAGTTGTTGTAAATATTGCAGGTCCCGGTATTGGTTGATTGTACGTCTATACCATAAACAATAGAACCGGCTGCACCAGCACTGATATCATATATTTTATTTTTTAAGACACTAACAATTGCTCCATTTATAATTCTTATCGCAGCAAAGCTTCCTGCTACCGAAGAAGACAGACCGGAAATTTTATTGCTGTTTATATTAAGCGTGGAAACGGATGGTGAGTTGCAGACAATACCAAATACATTTCCGGCACCTGCGCTTAACCCGGAAATAGTATTGTTGGAATATGATTGCAATGCTCCTTTATTACCACTGACAATAGATATCGCTGTAACTGTATTTGTAGCTGAAATATTTGAAATGGTATTGGTTGAAAATGACGTTCCGTTATCACCAGAGTTTGATTGTAAAACGAGTACCGTAGAAGAACCACATGCCCAGTTCGTAAATGTATTATTCGTGACTGTTTTCACGGGGCCCGTTGCACCACCTTCATAATTAACCCAACCTGCCATTGCTGTTGCGCCGGTTAATGTAATATTTGAAAAATCATTTCCTGTTTGTACCATGCTGTTTCCTGAGAGTGAAACACCAAATGCACTGTATAAAGTAACTGTTCCACCTGCTGTTGGTTTCGAAAATGCAGTAACGATCGTATTATTTTGACAATTTTCAAGAGCACCGGCTAATATTGCCATTGTTCCAGTTCTGGCTATAAAAGTTACACTGCCAGATGTATTTGCTGAAAGATTTGTAAAAGTATTATTGTTGATATTGTCTGTTGAAGCAGAACTGGCTGCATGGGCAAGATTAATATAAGTATGCGCACCTGACCCTGCTGCTATTGATTGTACAAATCCCTGGAAATTATTATTGCTGATTGAAACAGATGCTGTGGTTCCTACTGTTGGAACAGTGATCCCGGTTATGTTTCCGTTATTTGCAGCAGAATAAGTAATTGCATTTCCCGTTGCATCACCAATTTTATTGCTGTTGATATTTAGTGATGTTACTACCGATCCTGTATTAGATATACCTGTGAAAGTACTTGTCGTTGAAGCTGAAGTTGTTCCCCTTATAATATTGCTGTTTATATTTAGAACACCAACTGAAGAGATACAGTTGATCCCAATAAAATTGGGACTGGATGCTGCACTCATGCTGTTATTTAATAAAACGTTAGAATTAATATTAATGGTAGCACTGGGAAGTGCAGTATTAATTGCACGGGCGTTAATACCATCAAAAGTAACGCCTGATGTAAAGCCATATGTAATTGTGATTGTATTGCTTAAAATATTTGAGGTAAAAGTTCCCGTAGGGGTATTATTATATTCTTTAAAAATGCCTCTTATACTTACAGCCGGGCCTGTTACTGAAGCACTGGTAATTGAATTATAAGATGCATTGTCGTCTTTTTGATTGTCTAAATTTATTCCGTAACAACTACCACTGCTTGAAATATAAGAAGAGGAAATTAAACCACCCCAATTCGCAATTGTATTACCTGTAGCCAAAGAATTTCCCCCAACATCATTTCCAATATCCATATAGTTAACGTCCTGGGCTCCAATCAAACAAATTCCCATATTTACATTGCTAATCGTGTTACTATAAATTTTGGTTCCACTATTAGCGCCGGTAATATTAATGGGCATAGCAAACATATTCATCACGGTCGCTGTATGATTCGTATTGCTATAAATCCCAAACGTATTGGCGTATGTTTTATTTAATGAGATCGTATTATTTTGAATCGTATTATTCTGTGCACCATTTGTTGTTGAAGCACATAATAATGCAACCCCCCATTCCGTCATATTATTACTCCCAACTGTAGTTACCGTATTGAGTGGATTCTCCTGCATTATAAAATGCTGGATGGTAACATAATCTGACCCAATAATTTTAAAGATCGCATCATAAAGCTGGCCTGATACCTGTGGATTGAATGCAGTAATTGTATTTCCACTGCCCTCAATAGTAACAGTCTTAACAGCAGTAGTTACCGCAGTAAAATTAATTACATAACCTCCCGCAGGAGTTGTCTGGTTATTTGATGGATTCAGCGTAATAACAACAGGCCCGCTAATAGCTGTTATTCCACTTAATGCAGTCATTGCCAAAGCAAGAGAAGTATAATTTGCTGCAAGGTTAGGTGTTGTATTTGTAGGATTTGTTACGGTAACAACCTGACCTTCTGATCGCAACCCGATCAAAAAACAACACACAGTAAAAAAAAGTATAGCGATAAAATGCTTCATCCAATTCGTTGGTTATTATTATTGATTTTTTGTTTTTCGAGGAGACCGTGGTTTGTTATACAGCGTATTAATCACTGAGATTTAGCTGGTTTTGATAGGATAGGCTGGTAGAGGTATGCTTACATTCTATGTTTTCTATAGCTCATTATCGGCGATGAACCCATAAAACATCGGTAAAAGTATATATTTTTTTTGATATCTCATAGCCTGAAGGGCATATTTATAGGGCATTTGCGGGGAATTGCTCTTTTAAATTCTCAAAAAATATACGGAGTCGGAATCATCGTGGTTCTTTTCCTTGTTTGTAAAAACCAGGCATGCTGTTATTCTTATTTCTCATGCAATTATAAAACCGCCCTTTTACTGTAAAAATCTGCATCAACAAAATCCTGCAGGCTGAAAGTATATTTAAACCCGGCTGATACAATTAGTCCGTTTCTAAGTTTGCTCCTAAACATTTGAAGATCCTCATCTTCAAATTTTCAAATCACCAAATTTTCAAATTAATACACGATCAACTCATAAAAATTCTTTGGAACTAAATATTTATTAGCAAGCTGCTGAAGATCGTCTGCACTTACTGTTTTTATTTCATTGATTGAATCGTAAAAATAATTTTCATCAAGATTATTCAGGATAATATTTTTCCATTTCGCCATGATCTGGAATGGCCCATCCAATTCACCAAGAATTCCGCCGATCATATAATTACGCACCAGCAATAATTCTTCTTCATCAATTTTTACATCACGGAGTTTTTTCATCTCCTTATAAATTTCTTTTATTGTAGCCTCACATACATCCTTACCCGCTTCCGTGCTGATGAGCCAGCCGCTTTGCAGGATGTGATTTTGAATATAACTATGAATGCCATAAGTATAACCTTTGTCTTCGCGAATATTACTCATTAGCCTTGAGCCAAAAAAACCACCGAATACATTATTCAACACAATTACTTTTTTAAAATCAGGATGATGCCTGTTGGGAAAAGGAATGGCGAGCCTGATAGCGCCCTGCACCGCCGCTGCATCATTTTCAATCCGGTATTTTCTTTTTTTTGCAGGCGTTTGTTTTATCTCCGGCAATGATCCTGTTGGTTTACTAACGGTCAATTTTCCAAAAAAATCATTCAGCAATCGCTGCATGTTTGCCGGAATATTTCCTGCGACAAAAATGGCACAATTTCCATTAAGGTAATACTGCTTATAAAAATTCTTAATTGCCTCAACAGAAAGCTCATCTATATCTTCCATCTTTGTATAAGTACCATAAGGATGATCTTCTCCATACAAATAACTATCTATTAAACGACCGGCAACAAACTCTGCTTTTTGCAAATTTACTTTCAGGCGTTGCTTTGAATTTTGTTTGTATGTTTCAAGTTCTTCCAATGGAAAAACAGCATCCGTAAGCATTTCCTGCATGACAGGTAATAGCTTTGTTATATGCCTGGTTAAAGTATGTAAAGAAAGAACAGCTGTTTCATTATAACATGACCTGTTGCAATAAGAACCATAATATTCAAATGCTTCATTCAATTCAAATGCATTGTGATTTGAAGTGCCATTCTTCAACAAAAAATTTGTAGCTGCGGCAATCCCTTTTTGTTGTTCAAAAAAGTTGCCGGCATAAAAAACAATTTCTATTTGGATCACTTCCTGCGCACCTGCATTTATTGTATAAAC
This sequence comes from Ferruginibacter sp., assembly GCA_039934735.1. Taxonomy (GTDB): domain Bacteria; phylum Bacteroidota; class Bacteroidia; order Chitinophagales; family Chitinophagaceae; genus Ferruginibacter. The sequence goes on from JBDTLP010000049.1 coordinate 29,125, forward strand.
AGGAACATTGTTATCGAGCGAATAAAATTCATAAGGCTTTAGTTCAAGCTTATATTCTATTGCATCTTTTATAGGAGGTGGTATTAAACGATCAATCATTTTGTTTTAAATTTTTTATTGTTAATCTTAATCATCAGGGGGCCGAGATATAAAAACATGTAACCAAAATAATGGATCCTTAATGGAGCAATGATGATCCATAAAAGTGCACAGGCAAATGCGATCAACATCCATTTTTGCGACATCAACGATTTGTGAAAGCGCATATCTGCCTCATGCTCCAAATGTTTTTTATTAACTCTTTTAAACATAATATATAAAACCAGGTTAGAAGCAAAAGGTACTCCCAGGTAAACATATAATTGCAATTTGCTTATCCCTCCTTCAAACATATTATTAAATAAAAAGCTTGTACTAAAGGGGTAAAGTATGATTGTAAAAAGCAACAACATATTTATCAACATGAAACGAAAATCGTAATTATCAACATACTTAAAAAGAGAATGATGCCTTAACCATGAGCCACCAATTAGCATAAAACTTACTGCTAATCCAATAAACTCAGGTATCAGCTGGCGAAATTTTTGCCAGGCTATTTCTGCTGTATCTCCACGTTCAATATGCGGCGGATGAATTTCAATGATGAGTAATGTAATGGCAATCGCAAATACTGCATCACTAAAAAAAGCAATGCGCTCAATTAAAAAATCATTTTTGTGATGCTTGGGTTCTATCATTTACTTCCGTTTCTCGTTTCTGGTTTCTCGTTGGTTTATTTTATGAGTCGCTATTGTTTGAAAGATAATACATCGTACTGCAATTATTCTCATCAAAAATAATACGGCTCTCTTCTAATATCTGTTCTGCGGTTACTGACTGGTATTTCGAAAGTTCTGAGTTAATCAAATCAGCGTCTCCCAACAATTCATACATGGCAATACTTTGTGCCCGGCTCATTACACTCATATCTTCGAATGCCATGGCGCTTTCTGTTTTATTTTTTACCTTTTCAAGTTCGGCAGTTGTGATGCCATCTTTTTGTAATTTTTTTAATTCTTCCATTACTGCCGCATCTGCTACCTTAATATCTATACCCTTAACCAGTTTTCCATCGATGGTAATAATTCCTGAATCTGTACTTCCCAGGTGATAACAATCAATACTGCTGAATAATTTTTTTTCTTTTACCAGGCTCTGAAATAATCTTGATGAACCTCCGCCACTAAGGATATCCGTTATAAGATCGGCGGTATAATACCGCGGATCTGTTCTTGGATAAATATGCCAGACTTTATACAATGCATCCAGCGGCACATTTGCTTTTATTTCTAAAAAACGGGGAGCAGTTTGTTTTGGTTCTTTTGGCAAATTACGATCGTATTTAACTCCTGCCGGTATTGAACCAAACCATTTTTCTGAAAGTGTTTTTACTGTTTCTACATTCACATTACCAGCTACCACAAGCACCGCATTGGACGGTGTATAATGTTTAAAGAAAAAATCTTTTACGTCCTGCAATTTTACATCTTCAATATGTTTCAACGATGCACCAATGGTCATCCATTTATAAGGATGCGTTGTATAAACAAGCTCTCTTAGTTTATGCCAAACATCACCATAAGGTTTATTGATATAGTGTTCTTTAAATTCTTCGCTTACAACTTTACGCTGAACCTCCAGGCTTTTCTTTCCAAATGCAAGGCTGAGCATACGGTCGCTTTCGAGCCAGAATGCTGTTTCAATATTCTCTGCCGGTAACTGGCAATAATAATTGGTGAGATCATTGGTGGTGTACGCATTATTTTCACCACCTGCAACCTGCAGGGGTTCATCATACACAGGAATATTTTTACTTCCACCAAACATTAAATGTTCAAAAAAATGAGCGAAGCCTGTTTTTTCAGGATTTTCATCCCGGGCACCCACATCATACAATACATTCACCACCACCATCGGTGTACTCTTATCTTCGTGTACCAATACACGCAAGCCATTTTCGAGGCTGAATTTCTCAAACTGAATCATGTCGCAAAGTTAGGGAGAAGCGGCAAGCTATAAGCTTTAAGCTGTTAGTTAGTTCTGTTAGGTTGGGGTAAATCTTTTGATTAGCTGCTCTATGATTTTAATTTTCGAAATACAACGTACAATAATCAATATTCCTGTAGGCCTTGAACATTGATTATTGTACGTTGTATTTTGAAAATTTCTTTAGGCACGAACTAACGATCATAAAATGCTGCCTGTGTTAAGCGTCATCGTCATGAGTGTTCCTTTTCTTTTAATGATCACCTGCAGTTTTATATTCGGTTCCTGCAGCATATCCTTAAACTGTTGAATGCTGTGTGAGATATTGTTTCCAACAGAAATAACCTCATCTTCAATTTTAAATCCTGCTTTATCGGCAGGAGAATCTTTGATCACGTCATCCACGATAATTTTTCCATTGACAAAATAAATGCTGAATCCTGTATAACCATATTCAAATGTCTCCGTAAAACGATTATTAGGTAAAAGATGTATCTCCCGCTGGGGATAATTGATGATAAGATTGAATCGCCTTAATAACTCATTCCCTACAAGGCCGCCAGTAAATGGATAGGAAGTTACTTTATAAATATCCTGGTACAAATAAGTAGGTACCTGGTGAAAACGATAGGGGCCAATTTTTACTTCTTTTACGGTGGTTAAGCGCATGCGCATTTTGCCTCCCATACCTTCCGCCTGGGTAATTACAGGTTGTCGTTTACTTAAAAGAATGGAACTGTCTTTTTCAAATTCATCGCTCATTAAAAAACAAAGCCCGGCCCCGGTATCAAAATAAAAATTAAAATCAACTTTGCGTTTGTCTTTCACCGTCATATATTGAACCGGCAGGAAAGTAAACACAGGATGTAAAGTAGTACCACCAAAAGGATATTTTATTTTACCGGGAGTATAAACCTCGACATACATACTATCGAAATTTATCTTTACAATATACTTACTAAAAAAACTATACCCGATGATCCCATCAACCTTTTCACCATATACACTGCTTAATACCGTATAATCACTTACATGAAAATTAAGTTGTTCAAGTTTTAAGCCTGGTAAATTCAGCGTTTTATTAAAAACGAAAGATACTTTCTGGCTTCCTGCAATCCCAGTAAGCGTGATGTCGGTTTGTGTTGTTTCAATATTAAATTCCGAGCAGGTAGAAGAATCCAGGGAGATGCCGCCACTCCCCGTATCTAAAATAAAATTCAGGCTGTCTTTAATATTTTCATAGCATCCCCGTATGATCATCACACCACCGCTATACATTTTGAACGGAAATTTTGTTATAAACTTTGCTGCAGGCAGCGAGGAGTTCTTCTGCGCCTGTATAACAACAGGGAATAAAAGAAATAGTATAATATATTTAATGGCTCTCATGCAATCTTGTTGTTGCACTGATTCACTGATTTCAATTGCGGTTGGTGAGGACAGCAACCGCGGAGTGCCCGTGGTTGCTGTCCTCACCGACCACTTAAGTCATATCATATCAGTAAATCAGTGGCAACCATTATTTGATTTTCAATATACAACCTAATGGGCTTAATTTTGTTTATTCTTATATAGCCGGAAAACGAGATGGCTGTATAAAAATATAAATATAGTTTTTATGAATGTAAATGATTTATATACAAAAGCCCTTGCCTTTGAATTTCTTACCGTAGAAGAAGGCGTTTTTTTATTCGAAAATGCTGCATTGACCGAATTAATGTTTGTTGCAGATGAACTTAGAAAAAAGCAAGTGCCTCATGGAAAAGTTACCTGGCAGATAGACCGCAATGTAAATACTACCAATGTTTGTATTGCAAATTGTAAGTTCTGTAATTTTTACCGCATACCCGGCCATGCCGATGCTTATATAACAGATATTGAAACGTATAAAAGAAAAATAGAAGAGACCATTAAATTTGGCGGCGACCAATTGTTATTACAGGGAGGTCATCATCCTGAACTCGGCCTTTCATTTTATGTGAACCTGTTCAAAGAATTAAAATCATTATACCCAAACATAAAACTTCACACACTTGGCCCACCAGAAGTAGCACATATTACCAAGCTTGAAAAAAGTACACACCGTGAAGTATTGATCGCATTGAAAGAAGCTGGTATGGATAGCCTGCCTGGTGCTGGGGCAGAGATACTAACAGACAGGGTTAGGCGATTGATCAGTAAAGGAAAATGTGGTGCGCAGGAATGGCTCGATATCATGCACGAAACACACAAATTAAATATTACCACATCAGCCACTATGATGTTTGGCCATGTAGAAACATTGACTGAAAGATTTGAACATCTTGCGAAAATAAGAGAAGTGCAAAGCCGCAAACCAAAAGATGCAAAAGGTTTTCTTGCATTTATTCCCTGGACCTTCCAGGATGCAGATACTTTGCTTGCTAAAATACGCGGCGTTCATAACTTAACCACACCTGAAGAATACATTCGCATGATCGCCATGAGCAGGATCATGCTGCCAAATGTAAAGAACATACAGGCAAGCTGGCTCACTGTTGGCAAACAAGTTGCACAAATTTGTTTGAACGCAGGTGCCAATGATTTTGGTAGTATCATGATCGAAGAAAATGTGGTAAGTGCTGCGGGTGCCCCTCACCGTTTTACAAGTATAACGATTCAGGAATCAATTAAGCAAGCTGGTTTCGAACCGCAGCTACGCAATCAACAATATGAGTGGCGGGTGTTGCCGGTGATGGAGGAGCAGGTGATTAATTATTAAAGGTTTTTTATCAACGTTATAGGATAGATACGCGGATGACACGGATGCGGCGGATAAAAACGGATTTTGCTTGCTTCGCAAGCGATTGATAAAATTATCATCGCCTGTAGATCCCGTAGTCGGTGCTGAACCGGCCACGGGAAAGTTGAGAAAAGCGCTGTCACTGCTTAATGCCATGATTGACAATCAATTTTATCGCAACGTTTTTTGGAAATATATACAGGTATAGCAACGCTTGTAGCAATACTTTTGTAGCAAAATAATTTGCTACCAAAGTTTTGCTACACATTCCTGACAAAAATTATTTTTTTATGAAAGGAATTAAAACACTTAGCTTGTTTAGAAGGATTGCCATCGCAGAAGGGATCTCTTTTCTTGTTTTATTGTGTATTGCTATGCCGTTAAAATACTTTGCAGATATGCCGATGGCTGTAAAAATTGTTGGATACATGCATGGCTTTTTGTTTATTGGATTTGTGTTACTTGCCTGGGAAACAAAAAATAAGTTGAATAAAGGTTTCGGTTGGTTTGGTTTGGCATTTCTTGCGTCGTTATTGCCGTTTGGGACTTTTGTGTTGGATAGGGAGTTGAAGAAGGAAGCTTTATTGATAAAATAAATGAGTACTTACTTGCTATAAGTAATCGCCAAATGTTAGGTATGAGTACTGTTTATTATGCTAATTGCTTCTTGCGGATTCATAACAGGTAAACTACTCTTTCTGAAATCTTTGCTATCCCGCGTAACGATAAAATCTATTTTTTTTATGGTTAAAGCGCAGTTGTATTGAATAGCATCTTCAAAGTCTTTAAATTCTGATTTCAATGATTTTTTAATAATAGTTTTTGTTACCTCGACAATCTCCGTCATTTCAGAAAGTTCAGTTAAGTGTTTAATTGTTTCACTATGGGGTAAAGATTGTCTTAGAATATAGTATATGTTATTATACGAAACAGCGGAAATAAAAATTTTTACATCTCCCGATAATGAAGCATTAAAAATTTGAGCAGCTGTTAGAGAAAATGGCAGCCTGTCAGCGAGAAAGTCAATGATCACATTCGTATCTAAAAAAATAGTTTTCATCTTTTATATTTTATAGATAAAGAATTCCCTAATGCTTCTTTATAATTAAAATCAGCAGGCGCTTTAATTATGCCCATTAATTTTGTAACCCGGGGTGAAAGTGCCTTAACATCCGTTTCCTTCGCACTTATGGATTTCAAATAATTTTCAACTAAGTTAGATAAGCTTTTCCCCTTTTTTTGAGCATATTTTTTCGCAGAACTTATAACCTTTTCTTCTATTGTTAACGTTAATTTTGTTGTCATGGCACGTGCTTTTAATAAATTAAATATACGTATCTTTTTTATAAAAATGAGCGTTTATTTGTAGCTCATGCAATGGCTCTGGTCTTTATGCCGGGTATTAGGCAGATCTTTAGTCCGTTTAATTATGTAATATGTTTTCAATTTAGAGCCATAGGCCTGGCCCATTTTGCTGATATGAAGCGACCTTATATGTACCGAGCTTACGGCTGTCATGTCAAAGGGCTGTAATACCCAACGGACTAAAGTCCGTTGTTACAAAATGTTTCGAGCCGATGGCTCTTCCTCTTTCAATTCGTATCATGTAAATTTTATTCATAAAATATGATTTGGTAATACCAATGACTTCTTCACTGTTGGTGAAACAAAACGCAATGCACTTTTAAGATCGCATTTTGCGACCTTAGACTGCATATTCTATTTTTAATGCAGTTGCAAATTGCCACCACCTCTTCCATCGAGTAGGAAGTAAGGGATTAATTCCCTTACTGTCCTCTCACACCACCGTACG
>JBDTLP010000050.1:0-35174 GCA_039934735.1 Ferruginibacter sp.
ACTACCGGCGGATTTCTTTTTGCTAAAGCTGGCGTAGATTATTTTGCTACCAACAGAACTACATTTTCTTTATCTGGTATAAAAGTACATGGACAGTTTAATCCAAATGAAACAATCGGTATTACGACTGATAGTTTATATAATAGTGGAAAGATCAGCGACCTTAGCAACCGTACCACTACGGGTACACGCCAGTTTAATGGCCAGGGTTTGGTATTCGGGTTTAAACATATTTTTCCTAAAGAAGGAGAAGAGTTTACAGTTGATGCCAATTACTTCGGTGGTAATTTTAAGGGTAATTCTTTATATACTACAGATTACCTGGATAATGCCGGAGCAACTGTGGATACAGATCTGCAAAAAGCAATTGCATCAGGCAAAACTAAAAATTATGTTTTACAAACAGATTATACTTTGCCTTTGAGCAAAAAAGCAAAACTGGAGGCAGGGCTTAAAGCATCCATGCGTACGAACGTGAATGTGAATAATAATTATTTGTTTTCAGATAGTTTAAATGATTACGCACTAATACCTTCTGTTACCAGTAATTATAAGAATACTGATAATGTGTATGCAGCTTATGGAACATACAGTAGCAGTATAAAAGATTTCAGTTACAAATTAGGCCTACGTGCAGAAAGTTCAAATTATACAGGTACACTTACCAACAGCGGAGATAAATTTAAAAACAATTATCCAGTGAGTTTATTTCCTTCCATATTTCTTAGCCAGAAGTTAAAGAGTAAACAAGAGTTGCAACTGAGTTATAGCCGCCGGGTAAACAGGCCCAACTTTTTCCAACTTATTCCATTTACAGATTATACTGATAAATTAAATATTACAAGAGGAAACCCGGATCTTGTTCCCGAGTTTACACAATCATTTGAATTATCGTATTTAAAAACGTTCAGGAAGAGTAATACATTGCTTGCTTCTATCTATTATAAACACACAGATAATTTAATAACACGCTACTTGTCACAGGAAGTAGATGCAGTAAGTGGTAATACAGAATTGATCAATACTTTTATCAATGCCAATTCAAGTTATTCAACTGGTGCAGAAATCACTTCTGTAAATTATCTTACTAAATGGTGGGATATCAGTACCAATCTGAATTTTTATAATTCAAAAGTAAATACCAGTAATGTAAATGTAGTATCACAAAATGCTTTGTGGAGCTTGTTTGGAAAATTCAACAGTAATTTTAAACTGCCATCTAATTTTTCGATACAGTTAACGACGACTTATCAATCAAAAACAAATCTTCCTGTAAGCACTGGTGGCAACCAGGGTGGTGGTCCAATGATGCAGAGCCAGAGTTCTTCCCAGGGTTATATCAAACCATCATGGGGAATGGACATTGCATTTAAAAAGAGTTTCCTGAAAAACAATGCAGCATCTGTTTCACTTAGCATCAGCGATATATTTAAAACAAGAACTAACAGCCAGTATTCAAGCAGTGATTATTTTGTTCAGAATTATGATCGCCTGCGTGACCCACAATTTGTAAGATTGAATTTATCTTATCGTTTTGGAAAACTGGATGCGTCTCTTTTCAAAAGAAAAACCAATAAAGGAGAACAGAATGCTACTGATGCGATTCAACAATAATTAATAACCCCTAAATAAAAAGCCCGTAAGTTTTATATTACGGGCTTTTTTATTGTTTGATGGTAATAATTCTATGAAAGCCCATTCTTCTTCAGCCACGCAAGTGAATACTCAGCCACTTCCTTCCATCCATGATCAACAATAAGTGAATGCCCACGTCCTTCAAACAATTTAAATTCTGTTATCGCCGATGCATTGTATTTTTTAAGAGAGGCTTTGCCAAGTATTGGCGGTGCAATATGATCTTTTTCACCCCCTGTGATCAGCAATGGACCACGTGTGGTATTTGCAGTATTTACTTTTGTTTCTGATCCTGCAAAAGTAGCTGTTGCAGCCTGGAACAGTGGGCGGCCAGGAGCGGGTATGGTCCAACGTTCGTAAAGTTGTTTGGCTTCATCTTCTGGAACTGCATTTGCAAAACCATATTTGAATTGATCCAGTGTAAGTGATACTGCTTTTTTTAAATTGAATGGATTGCCCAACACGGGAAACGAAGCCCGAAGTGCAGAAAATGGCAACTGCCAAACTCCTTTTATAGGAGCAGGATCAATAGCGATACCAGCTGCTGCAATGCCACGTCCTAATAATACTTGTGTAAGAAGCCCACCAAAAGAATGCCCGATTAATATCGGCGGCTCAGAAAGTGTAGCAATAACTTTAGCGTAGCTATCTGCAATTTCTGTAACACCACGGTTAGCAATAGGGGCAGGATTGCTGCGACATGCTTCAACTGTAGCTGAATCACCAGGCCAGCCGGGATTCAATGTATCATAACCTTGTTGTTGAAAGAAATCCATCCAGGGTTGCCATGAACTTGCATGTATCCATAATCCATGAATGAATATGATTGTTTTCTTTGCCATAAATTTTTATTAGGGAGAATATGTTCTAACAACAAGGTAATTTATTTAATTATAAGCCAGCATTTTATTTGAGGTTTCGGACATTCAATTCTGTATCAATTTCGGGCTCTGAACCATCCTTTACTTTCCTGATCTCGAGATCATCACCAATCAATTTGTCATCGACATCAAATTTTGCGGAGTTAGGATTTGTTTCATCGTTCTCTGCAACAACATCGGTTAGTACATGGCGAATATCTTCTTCGGTAATCTCATCTTTTTCGTTTAAAAGATGCTCATGATTTCTTTTATCAGTTTGTTCATCAATAAATGTTTTCTTATCATCTTCATTCGTTGGAGGTATTTTCTTGTTGACTGACATGCTGTCAAATTTTACTTTAAAAATCGTCATTAAATCTATAGGAAAAATAGAATGAAATTACTTTTTATTGAAAATGGGGTATGGAACAAATTCAATTTCATCTCCTTTTATTTTATCAAACTTTTGGTCGATCCATTTTTGCCTGGCTTCTCTAATAAGTTCTTTATCAGAAGCAACAAAATTCCAGTCAATAAATCTTTCTTCTGCAAAAGGCTCTCCACCAAACAGGTAAACGGTACTGTTAGCTTCGATGATGAATGCACATAAACTGGTTTCTTTTGCTATAAGCAATTGTTTTGGCTGGTAAACATTTCCATCACTTTCAATACTACCTTCTAAAATATATAAACCTGATTCGCCATAAAGTTGATGGCCGATGTTTACAATTTGCCTGCTTTTACTTTTAATTTCTATCATGTACAATTTGCTATAAACAGGCACAGGAGATTTGTGTCCCATTGCTTCGCCTGCTATTAACTTAAAGGAAAGATCATCTTCCTGCCAGGCAGGTATCTTGTCTTCATCGATATGAGAAAATTCAGGTTCCATTTGTTCAATTTCTTTCGGCAATGCAACCCATATTTGCAACCCATGCATATTTTTATCTGAATGGCGCAGGTATTCCGGTGTTCGTTCAGAGTGGACAATGCCTTTGCCTGCAGTCATCCAGTTTACAGCGCCTGCTCTTATTTCAACTGCATTGCCTAAGGTGTCACGATGCATGATACTTCCTTCAAATAAAAAAGTAAGTGTTGAAAGACCAATATGCGGATGTGGCATTACATCAAAGTTTTCACGTTCATTTAATTTTACAGGGCCCATGTGATCGATAAAAATAAATGGGCCAACCATTCTTTTTTCCCTGAACGGTAATAAACGCCCGACCATGAATTTACCAATATTAGCAGCCCTTTCTTCTATGATAAGATTTATGTTTGACATAATAGAATTATTGAAATGATGTTGATAAGGTGTAAGTTAATTAAACAATTCTAACCGGTATTTTATTGTATAGTAAAATCCATATCTATTGAAAACAATCCCGGTATTTTTCCTAAGTAATCATACGTAGATAATATAGTATTAATACAACATTGAAATTTCTATTGCTTTTATTTATTATCTTGACATTTCTATCTCCCCTTTATGAAAAATAACGGTAACGCACAGTTGTAGATATAAATAATTCCATAACACAGAATAGTGATATGAATATCCCACAGGCATTTGATATACAGAAAATACTAGACAGAATCACAGATGGTTTTATAGCGTTGGATAAAAATTTTTGTTACACGTATGTAAATAAAAAAGCGGGAGAGTTGGTTCGCCGCGATCCTTTATCTCTTATTGGAAAAAATGTGTGGGAAGAATTTCCCGAAGCAGTAGATTCATCTACCTACTATGCATTTCTACAGGCGATGAATGAACAAAATTATATTGTGAACAGGGATTATTTTCCTCCCCTGGATTTGTGGCAGGAAAACCACATCTATCCATCACCGGAAGGTTTGTTTATTTTTATAAGAAATATTACAGAACAAAAACGAGCGGAAGATAAAATACGGCTCAAAGTAAATCTTTTAAACGCAGTAGGCCAGGCTGTAATTGCCACTGATATGGATGGCATCATAAATTATTGGAATAATGCTGCAGAAAAAATGTATGGCTGGTCTATGACAGAAGTTATTGGAAATAATATTACCCAACTTGTTACTACAAAAGATAGAAGAGATAAAATAGTTAACAAAGTAAAGGCCCTTGATAATGGAAATAGTTGGAGTGAAGAAGTAGTAGTTTGCAGGAAAGATAAAAATAGTTTTCCTGCTTTTATAACAAGTTCTGCATTGCCGGATGAAGCCGGAAAGTTGGTTGGTATAATAGAAGTTTCCATTGATATCAGTGAACGTAAAATGGCAGAAGCTAATTTAAAATTATTGGAAAATAAAATAGTGGAACAAAAGATCCAGGAACAAAAAAAAATCTCCAGGGCAATCATTCATGCTCAAGAGAAAGAAAAAAACTATATCGGGCTGGAACTTCATGATAACGCGAACCAGATATTAGCGGGTGCAAAAATATATCTGACTGTTGCTGCAAATAATGACAAAAATATTAAAAAGATATTGGAATACCCCATGCAACTAATCAGCAGTTCAATGGAAGCGATACGCATGCTGAGTCATAAACAGGCTACACCATTAAAAAATATTAATCTTGAACAATTGGTTCGAGGGCTTTTAAAAGTATTTCATAAGGATAAAAGGACAAATAGTGATTTTGTTTATTTAGTTTCCGGCCATTTATTCAATGATGGTCTTAAATTGAATATTTACAGGATCATACAAGAGCTGGTAATTAATATAATAAAACACGCTGCTGCAAAAAATATAAACATTTCTATTAAAGAAAAGGATAACAATATTGAAATCATTGTTACTGATGATGGAAAAGGTTTTGATGTGAACAGCAAAAGAAATGGAATAGGTATTTCAAATATCATAAACAGGATTGAAGCTTTTAATGGAGCCATATCAATAAAGAGTAGCCCGGGTAATGGCTGCCAGACAATTGTTAGCATGCCGATGATCAATACTTTAGCCCAAGTGCAAATTGAATGATGGTAGTGATAGCAAAATATTTACTTGTACTTTTATATAAAGTATAGTTACTGCTATAATAAAATCTTTTAAAAATAAAATGAATACAAAATTATTAATGATAGTAAGTGCAGCCGTTTTGGGAGCGGCAGGAATAATGCTTACTTTTTTACCCCTGGAAGTTTCAAGTTATTTAGGTATGGCAGGTACGAGTTCTGTCATGCTTCAAGTTTTAGGATCCCTTTATTTTGGTTTTGCAATGCTGAACTGGACAGCCAAAGCAAATTTGATTGGCGGAATTTATAGCAAGCCTGTTGCTATTGGCAACTTCACGCATTTTCTTATTGGGGGATTGGCGCTGGCTAAACTGGCGTTTAGAAACATGAGCATCACATATATATTCATCGCTGCAATTATCTATTTAATATTTTCGATATTTTTTGGGTATGTATTGTATAACAATCCTGTTTTGAAAAATAAATCTGCTTAATAAGGTTTTATTTACACAGATTTGCGTCAGGGATAGGCAAGAATTAAAACTCGCAATTTCAAATAAATAACACACTCAATAAAAATAACTATATTTCTATAAGATTTGAGTCCCTAATACCAAATCAAACACTGAATATGAAGGAAAATCCAATAGTTATTATAGAAGACAATACAGAAGATTGCGAATTTCTTACAGAAGCACTTAATATAGTTGGAGTACAAAATCCGTTACGATGTTTTGATAATGCGATCGCTGCACTAGAATATTTAAGATCTACCGAAGAGATTCCTTTTCTTATTATCAGCGATATTAAAATGCCCTTAATGGATGGATTGCAATTGAAACGTTCCATTGACGCTGATAAAAAGTTAAGTGACAAAAAAATTCCTTTCATATTCTTATCCACATTGCCGCCTTCATTTTATACTAAGGAAATAGAAAACTTATCTGTGCAGGGACATTTTAAAAAGCCTGCAAAATTTGATGAATTGATCCACATTGTTCGTTCTATCATTGATAGCTGGAATAGGGTGCAGGCAATGGCGAGTTAAAAAATTATACAATCGTTCTATTTTAACAAACGCAGCCTCACAATTTCGTTGTATTTTAGATAGCCAAAAAATCATGCATGAATAACTCCAGAAGAAATTTTCTTCGTTTTTCAACTTTGTCAGGTTTGGGTTTATGTCTTGATCCACTTTCTGGTTTTTCTCTGCAATCATTTGAAAAAACAAATGCTGCGATTGAATTAACATCTTTATTGGAAGGGCAGCAATTAATAACGATACTTCAGACTACTGATGTACACTGCCAGGTGTATCCTCATGATGAATTGTTTTGGGAAAATGAACAAATTGTTTTTCGCAAAACAGGTGGTTATGCAAATCTTGCAACATTATTTAAAGGAATAAGAGAAAAGAATAAGAACACATTTATCATTGATACCGGCGATATGTTCCAGGGTAGCCAATTAAGCGTGGAAACAACCGGTAAAGCATTGCAACCTATCCTGAATGCAATGGGATATAATTTGTATCTGCCCGGAAACTGGGAAGTAGTCTATTATAAAAAAGCCATGCAGCAATTACTTGCTGGCCTGCAAGCACCAAAGATCTGTGCAAATATGTATCATGACCTGGGTGATGAAAAAAAAGGTGAGTTAATCTTTCCCCCTTATTATACCTGGAGTGCAGCAGGAATTAAAATTGGATTTGTAGGCTATACAGATCCGTTAGTTCCCATTCGGCAATCACCTGCATATAGTAAAGGAATTATTTATACAAATCCTGAAGAAAATTTACAACATTATATAAAAGTTTTGAGAGAACAAGAGCAATGTGGTTTTGTGATCCTGCTTTCGCATCTTGGGTTGTCACAACAAATTTCCCTGGCCAATTCTAAAGCATGTGAAGGCATTGATTATATCTTTGGCGGCGATACGCATGAAAGAGTGCGCAAGCCAATACAATGTAAGTATGCAAAAGTGGTGGAACCTGGCGCATTCGGTTCTTTTGTTGGAAGGCTCGACCTGGTTGTAGAAAATGGAAAGGTTGTTAAAAATAATTATTCATTGATTGAAGTGGATGAAACAAAATATGAAGCTGATCCAAATGTTTTATCAGTTGTAAAAAATACCGAAGCTCCTTTTCATGAAGGGATTAATAAAGTAATTGGCTATAGTAAAATACCATTGTATCGCTATTTTGTTGTGGAGAATACGATCGACACGCTTATTATTGATGCATTGAAATGGAAGATTGGAACTGACCTCGTTTTTTCAAATGGGTTTAGATTTTGCCCGCCAAATAAAACGACAGATCATACAGGCAATATTCCAATTACAGAAGGATTTTTGTATGATATGCTCCCGGTAAATTCACAGGTTCGTACCGGCAAAGTAACAGGTCAGCAATTATTAAACTGGCTTGAAAAAGAATTGAAAAATGTTTTTGCATCTGATGCATCAAAGCGTTTGGGTGGATGGGTAGTAAAATTTAAAGGAATGAAAGTGGAGTTTAAAGCCTTTGATGAAGTTAATAAAAGAGTAAGATCTGTAATGATCAATGGTGCTCCATTGGATACATTAAAGCTGTATAGTGTTTGTGCCTGCGAACGGGAAGGTGATCCGCCGGATATGTTGTGCAGGATGACAGGTGTTAAGGATGCGAAGAACTCACTGTACGCCTTACACGATGTATTGAAGGATTATTTAGCAGTAAATTCTCCTGTATTACCTGTTCCTGAATCAAATGCGATTATTTTGGATGCGCCAAAAACTTTATTGAGCCAGGTAAGTGGAGTGGATTATACTTTCACTTAACATGGAAGATTAAACAAGTGATATTTATAACGGGTTACCTTTTACATAAAATTGTAATTAATATCCGGCGGCCCATTCAACAATGAAACGATAAAATATATGAATGCTTTTTCTATTGCTATCAAACAAATTGAAATATACAGTTCGCCCATAAAACTCAAAGAAACTTTTATCACTTCCCTCGGTCCGCTCGATTATGCAGAGAATGTAGTTGTTGTTATCCGCACTAATAATAGTATCACTGGCTTTGGAGAATGTAGCCCCTTTATGACGATCAATGGTGAAAGTATTGATACCTGCTTCATCGTTGCGCAATACTTAGCTAAAATATTAATTGGAAAAAATGCATTGGACATTGAAGCGTGTTCATTGGCCATGGATAAGATTATTTACGGGAACTCAAGTATCAAAAGCGCTTTTGATATTGCCTTGTATGATATTGCTGCACAAAACGCGGCACTCCCCCTATATGCTTTTCTCGGTGGAAAGAACAATAAAACAATCATCACAGATTATACTGTTAGCATAGGCGCTCCAACAAAAATGGCGAATGATGCAATCAAAATAAAAAATAATGGTTTCCAGTTTATCAAAGTAAAACTGGGTGAATCTAAGGAAATGGATGTGGAAAGAATAAAGCTTATTTCGGAAGCTGTTGGCCCGGACTTACCACTACGTATAGATGCAAACCAGGGATGGAACACTGAAGATGCAATTACAATATTAAATGCGCTTTCTGTATTCAATATTCAGCATTGCGAAGAACCAATAGCACGCTGGAATTTTATGGAGCTTTCAAAAGTAAATGAACAAAGTCCGATTCCCATTATGGCAGATGAATGTTGTTGTGACCACAATGATGCAAAGCGATTGATCGGTCTGTCAGCCTGCGATATGTTTAATATCAAGCTTGGGAAATCATCCGGCATTTTTAAAGCACAAAAAATAATTAAGCTTGCAGAACCAGCAGGAATAAAGATACAGTTGGGCGGTTTTCTTGAATCGAGATTGGCTTTCACAGCAGCAGCGCATCTTGCATTGACAAGTGATGCCATTCTTCATTAGGATTTTGATACGCCGCTGATGTTTGTTGAGGATCCCGTAATAGATGGGATTAGCTATGACAACAGAGGCGTCATTACTGTTCCGGAAAAAATTGGTTTGGGCGCAAGTATTGATGAACAATATTTACAACGTTTAACCAAAGCAATTATAAATTAAAGAACATGCTTACATGCTTAAAAAAATTATTCAAATACATCGGATTTTTTATTCTCTTCTTTTTTGGGTTTGTTTTGATATATCTTTTGTCGGCCTTTTGTTTGTCAAGGATCACTGTTGATAGAGAGGTGGGAACCACTAATGATGTGACTATCTATATAAAAACAAACGGCGTACACACTGACCTGGTAGTTCCAGTAAAAAATGAACAGGCAGACTGGAGCCAGGAGATCAGGTTTACCCATGCACATTTAAAAGATACTTTTATGATAAAATATGTTGCCATGGGTTGGGGCGATAAAGGATTTTATTTGGAAACGCCCTCTTGGTCAGATCTGAAATTCAGTACTGCATTCAAAGCAGCATTTGCATTAAGCACCACGGCCATTCATGCAACGTTTTATAATAACATGACTGAAAACGAATCCTGCAAAAAGATTATGATCAGCAAGGGGCAATATGAAAGGCTGATCAAATACATCAATGAAAGTTTTCAGCATGATGCGGCCGGCCATATTGTGAAGATCGCCACCAATGCCAACTATGGAAATAACGATGCATTTTATGAAGCAAACGGAAGTTACAGTATGTTTCATACCTGCAATACCTGGTCAAACACAGGTTTAAAAAAATGCGGGCAAAAAGCATGTTTGTGGACAGCATTTGATACAGGAATATTTCTTAAATACAAGTAGCAAGTAAGGATTACTCCGAAATATTTTTTCAAAATAAAATCAGTGAATCAGTCACAGTTTATTTTGCGAAAGCAAAGTCATAGTACCTTTAATAAATAGGTAAGCACAATAAAATTCTTTTCTTTATTATTGTTATTGATGCCATCAACCAAAAAACCATATACCAAAACAGAAATGTTGGGAGCCTACCAGATACTTGGTGGTATTATCGGGCTTATCGTTATCTGCATACTCATATTCAAAATTGATTCTTTTAATCTTACCACGCTCTTGTTTATTGGTATCGCTTTAAGTTTCTATTGCTATTCTATTTTTTGTGGTGCATTGATATTTCGCAATGAAGACCGGGGGCTTAAACATTCCATGTTCAACCAGTTCATACAATTAATTTGTTTTTCTGTATGGGGCGTTTCATTTCAATATGTTTCGGGAATAGCATTGGGCATTGATCTGGTTTTTACAAATGGGTTTGATTATCATATCAGTTTTGTTCTTTCGAATATCAGGGTATTTATTGATCCCGATATAGGAACCCGTATTGTTGGGATAAATTTTATTGCATTATTTATCATCCTCTTCATTAACAGGCAAAGAAGAATTTTGAGACAACAGTTTCAGGAAAAGCAGTTGTCAGAATTTGGACATCAGTAACAATATTGGGTTTTGATCGGAAATTATTAGAATATTAAACCGAACGATATTTTTTAATGATGAAGTATTTATTTGCGATTACGCTAACATTATTGTTTTGTACAACTTCTTATTGCCAGGGCAATGTTATTCCTGAATTACAAAAGATTTGCCCGGTTAATTTAGGTGATTCCGTAAAACTATTTACAGATGTCATTGCCTGTGCACAAACTAAGTATGCACATCTACTTTATAGCGATAGCTCTAATTGTGTTGCGTACTCTTATTTGCCTGCACAAAAAATTCCTTTTAAAGTAGGAGATGTTGGATTTACTCATATAAACATAAATGTTGGTAAGGATAAAAGGATTATATCTGTTTTGTATTTAAAAATGTATATCACAACAGATACTGTTTCAATGGAACGGGAAGTAAGAAGAGATTATGAGCATTTACGGGAGTTCTTTGAAACATACTTTAATTCGCAGGGAGAAAAAGAGCCAACTCATAAAATGTCGCTTTCTAAATTTAAGGGAATTAACTGGACGCGAACTGGCTATAGATTGGAAATACAAAAGCAGCAATCTAAAAGGAGGGATGGAAAAAAAAGATCCAGTGTTTCAATATATATAGCTCCAATTCATACAGGGAAATATTAAAAATATCCAGCCAGGCTTATTGCTTAGGGGCATCTCTAAAAACCTATACTTTCCTTTAAACCTCACCTTGAATTCGGCTCCCCCGAAATTCATCGGGATCTGCGACAAAGGAGAGGATAGTTCGATCTTTAGAGATGCCTTTTAATCTTATACAAATTAGAAATTAAAGCTGTGCCAACAAAAAAATGTCAGGCTGAGCTTATCGAAGTCGGGTTTATCAGATGGATTGTCTTCGGCCGCCGCAATCCTGCGGGGCAGGCAAGGTTAGGCTGACAGACAAGTATCAATTTCTAATTGGTATTACTGCTTATAGCTTGCCTTTTGTAAATCCAAAATCCCCTTTCGATAATCCATCCTGCTTTACAGCAGCATTCCTTCTCTACTTCGTGTTGTAAAAGTGATCAACATGAAATTTTTAAAATACCCCGCTTCATTAATCATAGCTGTCATTGTATTGTTTTCTTTTCCAACAGGCAAAAAATATAAGCAGCAGGTAGATCATTCTATTAAGCAATATCAATCAATTGATAAATGGGATATGCTTATTCAATCGGGTGCAGCCATTAAAACATTCAAGGCAGATCTTACACTTCGGGTAGTAGAAGGGTTGGATAATAAAAGGCATATTCAAATTCAGTAGGAAGTTGGGAATTGCTTGTTGATTTTGGATAACAGGGCGGCTGCGTTGTGTTTGACAGTGATTTTGAAAAAGGCAGAAGCTGGGACAAGATGGGCTTAATCATCTTTCAATACGATAGCAGGGGAATTAAAATCACTTCAAACGATTTTAGACATAATCCTGATAAGCC
Source organism: Ferruginibacter sp. (assembly GCA_039934735.1). Classification (GTDB taxonomy): domain Bacteria; phylum Bacteroidota; class Bacteroidia; order Chitinophagales; family Chitinophagaceae; genus Ferruginibacter. The sequence goes on from JBDTLP010000050.1 coordinate 12,266, forward strand.
GAAATCGTTTAAATGGACTTACGATAATAATAACAGGATCTTAATTGATAGTGCATTTTATTTTAGTTATGGACGTTCTCTTTATTCAATTGATCTGTATACATAATTTAAAAGCGGTTTTCAAATTACTACTACTTATTATTTTAATGGAATACTACAACCCTTGAAAGGAGATTATGCATATGATCTTTCTTATACCAGTATCTATAAACAAAATAAAAAGGAGCAAATAATTGAAGAAATGATAATAGATTCAAAAGGTATACTGAAAAGTAAACAGATCATTCATTATAATCTATCAGGCGATATAGAGAGACAAACTCAATTCAATTCGGAAGGAGAGCCGGAGATTAAACACATTTATTTATACGAGTAAAAAGTCGTTACCAATAATATTATTTACAGCTTCACTTCCACCACGCATCTTTTCCGTCAAAAATTTTTATAATATTGCAACATGAAAAAATTTCTCCTGTTGGTTTTTGCGTTGCCGTTAGGTTTATTTGCACAAAAACCATTGCCCAGGTTTGAGAATGATACTGTTTATACCAGTAGCGGATTTAAAATTTATAAGGGTCAAACACTTCAATTTGCAAAGGGCGTTGCTCATGGCAATACTTTTCGGTTTGTGAGGCTTGCCAGTGGATGGCACGAAGCAGATGTACTGACCAATAATCAATGTGTCGTTAAAAAGTTAACCCGATATAGGGTTACGCCTCTTGGAAATGCTTATATTTTTGTTGTAGCTAAACTTACTTTTAAAGATGGCTCAAAAGGAGATATTAATTTTAATATAGCATTTGATAATGCGATAGATGGATTTTCTGGTTTTCCTCCGGAATTAATAGTACCTGAAGAATTTCGGAATAAAACCAACAGAACCGTGAGCGAAGAAATTGATAAATTATATAAGTTGTACCAGGAAGGCGTTTTAACAAAAGAAGAATTTGAAGCGCAAAAGAAAAAATTGTTGGACCAGTAATTGTTTCGGGTATGAACGTTAGTTAGTATATTCTGTATGTGAAACGTTTTATCTAAACCTGCAATAATAATTTGGCCCCTCACTGGCACAGTGTTCGGAAAGATCAAATGATTTAAACAAACTCAATTGGCAACCTGCGATGTTTGAAAAGAAACCTGAAGCATGTACGGTTGCTTTGGATAGAACTGATTGTAAGATGTATTTTAGATGATTTATACATGGGCTCTAATCATCAATAACAAGTTTCCATAAAAAATCTACTGAAAAAAATGTAGCAGTATTTTTTATGTTTTTAGTTTGTGCAGACCATTCTCCGGAAATAGTTATTCTGAAACTTCTTGCATTGTAGCCAAGCGAAAGAAATTTTACTCCCCAAATATCTCTTACTCCCTTGCCCAGGCTTTTCCAGTAAAACATTTCCGCTCCAATCGCAAATGCCGACCTGTTATAAAGCCCCAGGTATACAGGCAGGTAAGTTGGATTGCGTGAATGCTCATGGGTGATTGTATTCGTATTCGGATCTCTGTATGAAGAATCGAACACATTTGCTTTGCCGAAGAGGAAGCCCGATTCAATGGCAAAATTAATATAGCGATGTTGGTATGGACTGTTACTCGATATTTTCAATGGGAAGTCACGCCTAACAAGTGCTTGTAGTGATATCGATTTAGGATCAGTTATGTAAAAGGATTTGGGCCCATATAAAATTTCCCCTTTCAAAATTTTTATACCAATGCCAAACTCTGGCTCAGGTTTCTCCTCATAATACTGGGCACAGCTACTTAATACCGTAAGTTGAAATACCGCTAAAAATAATATTTTATATAAGCAGATGAAATTGGTTTCACCATTTGTGATTATTGTATTGCTTTGAAAGTATTTATGTTTTAAGGGAAAATACACTGACACGAAATATATTATTTTTTAGTCTTCTTATTAAAATTAGTGTTTTCTACTGCAAACCATTTGTTATAATAATTATATTTAAGAAGGCAGCTTTTCACCCTAAGAAGTTTTGGAACAATCACTTTTTTTTAAATCTGCCTGTCTGTGATAAATTTCGTTTCTTTAATCAGTGTATATTTTTAAAACATTAAACTACTAACATGTATCCAAGAGATCTATTCAAAATAATTATTAAAGTATTTGGGTTGTTTATTATCAAGGATATATTTATGACAATCCCATATTTGTTTACACCATTGTTGGCTTATATGCAAGGTGAAAATTACGGAACCGGAATGTTGGGAATAATACTTCCGCTCGTTACATTGGGCTTTTATTTTTTTGTTGCCTATATGTTTATTTTCAGAACGGCTTCAATGGTTGACTTTCTAAAACTAGAGCAGGATTTCCTGGATGAACCTATTTCGTTTCATATTTCAAGCAGAAACGTTGTTGTTATAAGTTTGATTTTATTAAGCGGGTATATATTGGTTGAAGAGATTCCTGATTTTTGTAATAGCGCTTTTAATTATTATCAGCAGATGCAGGTTAAGTATGCTGCAGTAAAACCATCTATTGCAAGAATGGTTATTTCGGGCGTTAAAATCTTTTTAGCTTTTTTAATAATTGGTGAAAGGAGCAGGATCATTGAGCTTGTTTTAAAAGATAATACGGCACGAGAAGAAATCTAGAACAAATCTGTGCTTACGAAAGGATTGCGCAAGCCTGGATAGGTACAAGAAACATTAATTGTAGATTAAACTTTAATTCACTTATTCAGCTTTGGTAAATTAAAATTTCTATATTTAAATATGAGTAAGAAAATCATCATTCTCCTTGTCATCAATTTATATTGCTTCAATAGTTTTTGCCAGGATCTTTCAGTGAATAAGATGCATGATCTTATTTTTAGTAAGAGCCCTGAAGCATCAAATAAAATACTATCTCAAAATGGATTTGAATTTGATAAAATATTTTCATCCCAGGATCGAAGCAGGAAGTATATTCAATATCATTTCTTTAAAAAATCAAATGAAAATAAAGTAGGTAAAGAGGAGATCATACTTTTTAGACAAAAAGATTTACCTCTTATAGAAAAACTTGATTATAGTACCAGCAAGGAAGAGATTTATACAGCTTTCAAAAAAGATGCCGACTTAACGCTTGAAACATTGGGCGAAAAAATAAATACCAATTGTAAAATGACAAGTTATTCCGGGAATACTTTATTAGAAACATTTGAAAATTGTAATACTGCGGGATTTAAATCTTATAAAATGATTGTTTTCAATTTACAAGCGACTCCAATTAAATAACCGGGCTGTACCAATAGATCATCTTGGATAAGGAGGTCTGAGTTTTTAGATATTTATAATTTTATACCTGATCGACCTTGTCACAGCAAATGCTTTTTCAAAGACCATTTATATTAAAATATCATTATTGTCCGGCGGTAAACAGTTTCAAAATCCTGAGCATCAGGGCTAAACATCACCCCAACCCATCTCGAAAGGAGAGGGGCTAGAACCCTTGCCCGGAGAGGGTTTCAAAACAATATTGAAATTTTAATCGGACAACAATGATAAAATATATTAAGTTCGCTACGTATTTCGAGGTTTTGTCTCTCATTCATTAGCAATATCCTTTCAACACAATATTTCATGACACTCATCGTTTTTCATAGCTACTTTTGCTATCATTTCTACGCTATCCTGCCATACAATAATCAATAACAATTGCATGATCATATTTGAAACCTTAGAACAACAGCACTGGCCAATCGTAAAAAAAATATACGAAGAAGGAATTGCTACCGGCAATGCCACTTTTCAATTATCAGCACCTGAATGGGAAGAATGGAATAATAATCATTTACCACATAGCCGCATCATTGCAAAAGAAGATGGAATTATTTTAGGTTGGGCCGCACTAACCCCGGTGTCGGGTAGGTGCGTATATGCAGGTGTTGCAGAAGTAAGTGTTTATGTAAGTGATAGCGCAAGGGGAAAAGGATTTGGTAATTTATTATTGGAAAAATTAATTGAAGAAAGTGAAACAAATAATACCTGGACGTTACAGGCTGGAATATTTCCGGAGAATATGGCAAGTATCAGCCTTCATAAAAAATTTGGTTTCAGGATTGTTGGCAGGAGAGAGCGCATTGGAAAAATGAATGATGTTTGGAGAGATACTATGTTATTAGAAAGAAGAAGTGAAAAAGTTGGTCTATAAAATAAAGAAGGCTCGTTTTGCGAGCCTTCTTTATTTTATAGTCATACATGTCATTATTGCTTGATAAATCTTAATGTTTCATTTCCTGCTGGGTCAAATCTGGGCAGAACCATTGTAAATATTATATTGTCACTTGTTTTTATTGGGACATTAAGATGCTATTGCTTTTTAGTAATGATGATAGAAGTACCAATACCAGCTGTGGATTTGAATATTGCAACCAGTTGAATTTGTTCTGCTCTTTGCGAAATATTTTTTAAGCCGTTTCCATTTGGGTGTGTGGTTAGATCAAATCCATTTCCATCATCCTCTATTAAAAGAGATATTGAGTTCTGGGTTTGTGTAAACGTAAGCTGGATCTTTTTACAGTTGGAATATTTAATACTATTATTGATTGCTTCTTTTGCGATGAGTAAAAAATTTCTTTTCTGTGTTTTAGTAAATGGATGATTGCCTGGATCTGCTTTTACCGAACTTTCAAAGAGTATATTTTTGGCCTGGCAAACGGGCAATGAATATTTTTTTATTCTTTCCATAACTTCATAGATCGTATCTCCTGAATCATCCAATACCCAGATCATATCTCTCAACCCCAAAGATGCCTGTGCAAGTGAATCTTCAATATGATTTAAATATTGATCATTCGACGGTTCTTTTTTTGCAAGGTGTGTAAATATTTTTACTGAATTTAAAATACTGCCGATATCATCGTGAAGATCGCTTGCGATGTCCCTGCGTATCTGTTGTTGTTTGCGTATCTGCGCAAGGCGATATTTATAAAAAAGATAAAGAGCACCTAAGACAATGGCAATAAGAATTATTTTAAACAAAAGCGTTTGATACCATTTTGGTAAATAAATTAATAACAGTGAGACAGCATCTTTGTTCCATACGCCTGCTTCATTGGCCGACCTGAACAATAGCGTGTACTTTCCTGGCGGCAATGGCGGAAGGTTAATAAAATTTTGTGTTCCAAGTTCAACCCATGTCGCCTGGGCACTATTTATTTTATAGGCAAAAGCAGTTCTGCCAGGGTTTTTATAATTTAAACCAGAAAGTGAAATGGTTACCTGTACAACATCATTGGGAATATCTAATTCATTTAAAAAAATGTTGCTTGTATCAATGGTATTGTTTTTAGCCTGTACTGTTATTTTATTTATATAAAGTTTCGGTGGATTGGGATTTGAAAAAAGAATAGCAGGATCAATCACTGTAAATCCATTTACACCACCTGCATATATTTTGCCTGCATATTGATAACCACAAACCTGTTCAAAAAGACTTGAATGCAATCCATCTGATTGAAAATATTTCTGTATCGTATTTGTTTTACAATCGATGGTTGATAAACCATTATTGGTTGTAGCAAGGATTGACTTGTTGTTGTAAGAAAAGATTTTATAGACGCAATTATTTCCAAGCCCTTCAGTAGTTGAAAACTTATTTTTTACATGAAAATATTTATCAGTTTCAATCACGCCATCGCCATAAGTAGCAATCCAATAGTTTTCAGGCGTTTCACACATGTCCATGAAATTGCCGATTGGTTCTGCAATTCCTTTGATCATGATGGTATGTGGTAAATATGTTCCTGTTAGCGGATCAAAATCAATGATCGATTTTTCAGTAAGGATAAAGACCTTTCCTGTATTGCTTTTAAAAAGATTATTGATAATGCTGAGATCTTTTACAACATGTTTTGATGAATCATTGTGAAATATCTTTAATTCACCACTGCGATTATTCCATACACTCAATCCTTTTTGAATAACGCTGCCGAATAGCAGTATTGAATCATTGTATTGGGCTGCACAATTAAACTGGTCGTTTTCTAATTGTTTAAGTGAAGGAAATGAATGGTGAGCAGCTGTCAATACTTTTCCATTTACCAGGTAAAAGCCGGATTTATTAGAAAGGAAAATATTTTCTGCAGCATCTTTAAATAACATCAGGTTTGAACTGCCATTATCTATTTTTTCAATTTCTTTATTGGCAGTATTTATTTTGAATAGTCCATTCTCATCACCGCAATAAACTTCATCATTGCTGATAGGAAGTAATGAAAAAGCATGCCTGATCCTTGTAGTTGATCTTGATGATCTACTAAAAATATTAAATGCAGTTTGGTTTCCATCAAATGATGCAAGCCCTGATTGAGTCCCTACCCATGTTTTTTGTGCAAGGCTATCATAAAAAATTTGGTAGGTAAGCGTGAGCCAATCATCTTCTAAATCCTGGTCATGATAGGCGTATGTATTTTTTGTTGTAAGATCAGTTGACCAAAAACCGTTGGGAGTAGAAAAGAGTAATTGACCAGGTGAAGTGAAGGACAGGCTTAATATTTCGGCAGTATCGACAATTGCATGAGAAGTATTTTTTAAATAAGTGATTGTTTTATTCTCCTGTTTGAATACACGTAATCCCCAGCTTGTCCCAACGTATAATTCATCTTTGTGAAATGAAACATCCCAGAAACGAAGTTTTCTTTTTTCAGTTATATCATTGGCGAGCTGAGAACGAAAGGTTTGAGTTCCATCTTGATTTTCTTTTAATGCAAGTATGCCATAGCCATCACAAAACAACCATAAAGTATTTTTTTTATCAACTATTATTTTTGAAATATTGCAATCAGCTTTTGTGATGCCGGCCTTCTTAAGCATATCAACCCCAATAAATGAATTGGTTTTAATATTGAAGCCGCTAATTACACCAAGTCCGCCAAACCATAAAGTATCGCCCTGTACAGCAATGCTGCGGATCCATTTGCCTGATAGAGATTGCTTGTCACTATCAAAATTTATTCTTTTAATAATCGTCCTTGTCTTAAGGTCAATGCCACAAATATTTCCATAAGCAGTGATTACCCATAAAATTGATCTTTTTTTATCTTCAACCATATCAATAACAAAACTTGCTCCCAGCCTTTTTTTTTCTTCTGCCTGTTTGAAAAAAACCTGGAAGCTTCTGCCATCGAAAAGATTTAATCCTTCCTGAGTGCCTACCCACATAAACCCGTAAACGTCTTTTATTATTTTTGTTACATAGTAACTACTCAAACCTTCATTTTGTGTATATTTAGTAAGTTTAACTATTTTGGCTTCCTGGCAAAAAGAAGCAGAATAAGAAAGCAGTAAGATAACAATGAAGATATAATGACTATATTTTTTCAACATACCTAAACTACGACAATGAGAGGTAAAAATAAAAAGAAATGGACGGTTTTTTTTCTTGTTAAGTGCGGTTCTTCAATAGTATATGCAAGGCAAATGATCAATGAAATCCGCTCTATGGAAATTCGAGACCGTATGCCAGTTATTTTTTGTATTTATCTTTTGAAGTCAGATGTCGATTTAATTCTTGGAAAATCTGATTATATTTCAAAGGAGCCTGAACCAGGATTTATAACTATTTTTTGTAAGCTTGTAGCAGATAACGCGGATAAAAGATTTAAAAACAAGCTTGAGATAATTAGCAAAAATGAGAAATTTGATATTACTAATCCTGCAGACCTTGAAGATTATTTCCGCAATGATGTATTGATGCATTTTGAAGCAACACATTACCTTATGATTAGTTGGGATCATGGAAGATCGGTTGGGATTTTTGATAATAAGGATCCGCTTGATTTAGAGAGGGAGCAATTCCTTAATAAAGAAGTTGGCTATTTGGAAGATAAAATTCTTACAATGGAAGAGCTTAACGATGCGATAGAATTGGCATTTGGGAAAAAGAAAATTGACATATTTATTATGATGAATTGCTTTATGCAATTTATTGATGCAGGCTATGCATTGCGTAGATCTGTAAAATATTTAATAGCACCCGAGACGGATATATTTATGGATGGATATAACTACCCTTTTATTTTTCAGTTACTAATTGAAAACTCTAATATGTCGCCAAAAAAAATTGCTAAGCATATCGTGAGGTCATTTACATTTAAAGTATATCCTACACGGGATGTGAGTGTAAGTCACAAAAAAAGCATTGCAATTTTTGCTGTTGACCTTCGATATTATTCACTTTTGGCCAAATCAATTGATCAATTGGTTGGGCAACTTCTTAAGAAAATCTCAGAAGTAAAAGATGTTTTGGTTGAGGCAAGATGTATTACAGAAATAAGGGGTTCGAACAAAATTTATGATTTCTATGCATTTATAGATTTCCTGGTTGAGAAAAATATTTTTATGAATGATGTTCTTGCCGCCAGCCTTTTATTATCTTTACGGGAATTAATTGTAATCGAAAAATTTATAGGGAAAGGGTTTTCCATAAGGACTGATGACGGAGTAAATTCGCCCAGTGGGTTCACAATATTTATACCAGTATCATCTCCCGGGTCAACTCCAGATCCCGATCACGATCTTTTTTTTGAAACTGATTTTTACAAAAAAACAAAATGGCATATGTTTATAAATGAACTGATCAATTCCTGATGTTTTGATCATACAAAAAAATAATGGATGATTCGCTTCGATAAAATTTAGAACTTCATATTATTATTCGAGGTACGATATATAAAAAAGGGGAATGCAAAAAATTAAAAAGAAGTTGAACTTGATCAACTCCTTTTTTTTGTCATTTGCTATTTATTTCATTTACTTCTTGCGTCTTGGCCCTGGAATTCCTTTCTTGATCCTTGATGCGGGCAATAGAGAACCAGTACCCGGAATTTTTGTTGAAAGTGTTCCCGTGATGGTGATTTTTGAATCACCCTGGTTACCACTTGGTTCAAATTTAACTGAGATATCTTTTGGCCCAATATAATTCGTACCGTCAATCAAAGCATCACGAAAATTTGTTTCTATATCTGGGGGTACTGGATCCTCTGATTTCTCAACCATATTGCCAATGATATTAAATCCAAGGATGATTGTCATCACTGACTTATTACCTTTCCGGGTAAATTTTAATGTGGGAGAACTGACTTTATTGTCAATATCCTCGTTAAGCCATAATTGAAGTCTTGCTGCTGGTCCGCCTGCCATAGTTTTAATTTTTAAAAGTTAATAAATGATTGTTAAATGGTTTTGTATTTTTCATATATTCACAATCCCCCTCCTAATCGCCTCCATCACCATTCCAACCCTGCTCTGCACTTTCATCTTTTCAAAAACTGACTCACGGTAACCATCAATCGTTCTTTCTGCAAGGTTCATTTCTGCGGCAACCTGTTTGTAAGTGAGTTCGCTGCAGGATAATTTTAAAAATACTAATTCTCTTTCATTTAATTTCAAACTATCTTTTTGTTTGTCCTGTATAATTAATCTCCTGTAATTGATGTTTGTGGTATCGGCGTTATAATATCCCTTTGTACTTATCTCATTGAGTGCTTTTTCAAGTTCAAGGGGATGGATGTCTTTTACGAGGTAAGCACAACAGCCAGCTTTTAGCATACTTATTACCGTTAGATCATCATCCTTTAATGAAAGTGCCACTAATTTTATGCCCGGGTATTTTGCGGATATCTCCGTTGCAGCAGCTACACCATCCATGACCGGCATATTTACATCTACCAAAAGAATATCCGGTAAATCTTTTAAGGAAGCCAGCTTTTCTAAAAGATCCTTGCCATTTGAAGCATCCAGCACAGTGGTAAAACCATCAAAAGTATTTACAAGGGTCACCAGGGATTTTAAAAATAATTGCTGGTCGTCGGTAATGCCAATACTTACTTTGTTCATGATGGTTGCCAGGCTACCTGTTTTATTTATTAAGGTTATAGTATTCATTGAATGTACAATTTCTTATTTGTTCATACAATATTCAGCATTCTTTATTTACGGGTAAAGGGGGATTTCCCCGTTTTTCATCTATTACTATAATATTTTATTGTTGTAATGCCGGCACGGTTAATGTGAATTTTATAAATGATAAGTGCTTGCTGTTATCAACAGCAAGTACTTATCTAAGATTATGTATAATGCTAATGAACCTGCATAAATAGATGAATCGCTCATCATCAAATTTCCAAATCTCTAAATTGAATAATTATTTTAAGCCTGGTTTTCTACAAATAGCACACTGTTAAATCCACTAACGCCATCGGGCTCACGATAAGGATTGTCAATATCCTCCATCCACATTTTATCATCAAGAAAAAATTTATAATGATAACGTCCCGCAGGCAGGATCGGTATTTCAATCTTCCACATACCGTTCTTTCCCTGCCTCATTAGCAATACATCCTGTGCCCAGTTATTAAAACTGCCAGCCAGTGAAATCTGGTGTGCGCAATCGTTATGAATGTGAAACTCGATTGTTTTTTTTCTTGGATTAATGTGTGGAGAATTTACAGATTTCATAAAATTTGCGTTTTGTGTGAAAGGATTGATCTTGAAGTAGGATTTAATCATTAGCACTTGTAGAGAAGTTACGCCATAAATTTCAAAAAGCAAGGTGGAAATCGGGTATGTGCATATGTTTTCGGTGAACGGGAAAGGGCAATCGGCTGGAGGGATATCAGACATCAGAAATCAGCCATCAGCTGTTCAATTTATTTGAACCAGTATTCCATTTCAATAGCCGCAATATACAAACGTCTGATATCTGATTGCTGATATCTGACATCATCCTACACAGATTCAACAGCCAGGAGAAACGATTGAACTACTTTGGTAATTGCATCCATTGTAATAATATCCTTTACTTGATTATTCTCATCCAGTTTTGTGCGAATGAATGGAATAACCAGTTTTGCCCCTTCTTCTATTTTTGTTCCTATTGCAAATAAAGTAAGTAGTAAAGCTGCATGCGCCTTATCGCCCTGTGATGCAGCTGTAATCAATGCAACAGGCTTATCAGAAAATGCCGTGGATGAAACCGTCCAGTCCAGCGCATTCTTTAAAGCTCCAGGAACACCAAATGCATATTCGGGTATGCAAAAGAAAACGCCATCTGCTTCAGTGATGCGTTTAATTAAATCATCAACCGACACAGGTATTTCATTGCTGTCATTAAATGCAGGTATTTCCGCAATACCATTGTAGATTGTAAATGCTACATGAGTTGGAAATAAATTTCCAACTACATTAAGTACAGCACTTGCTGAAGATGTGGGACGCAAACTTCCGCAAATGCCAAGTATTTTTATTTTATTTCCAGTCATAAATGGTTATTAAAAATTCCAGTAACGGTTGTGATAACGGATATATTGATGGTAAATTTGTTTTGGCTACTCACGAATATAATTTAAAAATGATGAAATTACCAATTTACCAGGTTGATGCATTTACAGATAAAATCTTTGGAGGAAATTCCGCTTGTGTTGTTCCACTTGATCATTGGTTGTCCGATGAAACACTATTAAAAATTGCACTTGAGAATGCCGTTGCAGAAACAGCTTTCTTTATACTAAATGAAAATTGTTTTCATCTCCGTTGGTTCACACCCGAATTTGAAATGGATCTTTGTGGACACGCAACATTAGCTACCGCACACATTTTAAAAACCGTATTGGGTTATTCGAAGGATAAAATTATTTTTCAATCAAAGAGTGGTGAGCTAATCGTTATTATTGAAAATGATTTTTATAGCCTTGACTTTCCTTCAAGAAAACCTTTGCCTGTAGTATTGCCAGAAAATATAAGATTGTCACTCGACAGGCAACCTTTAGAAGTTTTAGCATCAAGAGATTTTGTCTTGGTTTATCAAAATGAAAAGGACATTCGCGATATAAAAATAAACAGGCAACTCTTTGATGAGATCGACATAGATCCCGGTGGCGTAATTATTACTGCAAAGGGAAATGATTGTGATTTTGTTTCAAGATTTTTCACTCCGCAGGCATCTATATTTGAAGATCCTGCTACAGGTTCAGCGCATTGTTCTTTGATTCCTTATTGGAGTGAACGCCTTGGAAAAAATAATATGACATCGCTTCAATTGTCAAGCCGGGTTGGAAAATTTTATTGTACTGATAATGGTGAACGTGTTTTAATTGCTGGTAATGCACGTACTTATTCTGAAGGCACAATATGGATTGATGATAAAACAATTTGAAAATTTGGAGATTTGGAAATGTGATGATGAAGTGCAACCAAATTTGACATTGCTTATGAGTGGTCGGTGGGGACACCGACCACGGAAGGTAAATTTGGAGATTTGGAAATGTGATGATGAAAGGCAAGTAGATTTGACATTGCTTATGAGTGGTCGGAGGAGACACCGACCACGGAAGGTAAATTTGGAGATTTGAAATCTGATGATGAAAGGCAGCTAAATTTTATATTATTTTCAATCCAGGTAAATCATAGCAATCCTAAAATGGGTTCTCATTTTCAAATCAGCTAATTTCCAAATTTTCAAATTGTATTGATCCTGTTGATCAGTTCCGCAATCACACCTGTCCATCCTGTTTGATGTGATGCGCCAACTCCTCTCGAATTATCACCATGGAAATATTCATATAGTAAAACGAGGTTGCTGAAATATTCGTTCGTTGTATAGATCGTTGCATCTCCATTCACCCTTCGTTTTCCATGATTGTCTTTTTCAAAAATAGATACAAGTCGCCTGGCAAGTTCAATGGAAATTTCATGGATCATCATCTTATGATCAGAACCTGTAGGAAAATCAATCATCGAACCTTCTTTATAATATTCTCCATAACGCTGCAATGCTAAAACGATCAGGTAATTCATCGGCATCCAAACAGGGCCACGCCAATTGCTATTGCCACCGAAAATTGAACTGGTTGCTTCCGCAGGCTGATAATCCAGTCCGAATTGTTGTCCTTCAATATTTACTGAAAAACCTTTCTCATGAATTTTAGAAACAGAACGTATGCCACCTTCCGATAAAAATTCTTTTTCATCCAGCAAAGCTTTCAATAATTTTTCAAGCCTCGCTTTTGGTACAAGCGACAATAATATGTCTGCATGTTCATCAAGTTCTTCAATCACTACATACTTATGGTCTTTTTCCCTGTATTTCTGAAACCATTTTAACCTATTATGAAATTCAGGTACTTTTTCCAGCATTTCTTTTTTTAATACAAATACGGCAAACAATGTTGTTAAACCGACAAGGCTACGTACTTTCATCGGAATGAATACTCCATTGGGTAATTCCAATACATCATAGAAAAAACCTTCTTCTTCATTCCAGCTTCCGGTCCAGTCATGCCCCATTTTATTCAATGACTCTGCGATATAAATAAAATGTTCCAGAAATTTTGTTGCAACGTCTTCATAGGTTTCATCATACTGTGAAATTTCCAAAGCCATTTCAAGCATGTTCAATGAATACATCGCCATCCAGGCCGTTCCATCTGCCTGTTCTAAAATTCCTCCACCGGGAATATTGCTTCCCCTGTCAAACAAACCAATATTATCAAGTCCTAAAAATCCTCCTTCAAAAACATTATTTCCTTTTGCATCTTTGCGATTAACCCACCACGTGAAATTGATCAGTAATTTTTGAAACACTCTTTTTAGAAAATTAAAATCAGGTTTGCCTGTTCTTTCTTTATCAATTTTATAAACCTGTAAACAACTCCATGCATGCACAGGTGGATTTACATTGCTAAAATCCCATTCGTATGCAGGTAACTGCCCGTTAGGATGCATATACCATTCACGCAGGAATAAAATGAGTTGGTCCTTTGCAAATTGTGGATCAACCATCGAGAGCGGTACACAATGAAAAGCAAGATCCCATGTAGCATACCAGGGATATTCCCATTTGTCAGGCATGGAAATAATATCCTCACTATTCAATGAATGCCATTCATGGTTACGCCCTTGTTTCCTGCTTTCTGCCGGCACAGGCTGTCCTGGATCACCTTCCAGCCAACGTGGAATATCTATATTATAGTATTGCTTACTCCAAAGCATACCCGCAAATGCCTGGCGTTGTATATTTATTTGATCATCGCTGGTTGCAAGGCTGATGTCTTTATAAAATTCATCAGCTTCTTTCAGCCTGTTTGAAAATGTTTCTTCAAAAGCTTTATCAAATGGATCGTCTTTGATATGATGTTTACTTAATCTAAGTTTAACAGTTACAGATGATTTTCCGGCAATATTGCACTCATACATCGGTGCAAACTTTGTTCCTTGTACTTTTTCTTCCAGCCATTTAAAATCCTGCTGTTGCATAGCAGTATGAAAAGCATCTTTCACGTAAGGCGTTTCATTTGGTATCCCAAAAAGTTTTTCCTTATTCGTTTCATTTTCTGTGAACATTGTTCGTACTGGTTTTTCAAAATAGAAATGATATTCACCTTCCCAGTAATGATCAACTTTTACCTGGCCGAAATGTTCGGAAGCTTCTTTCAAATACATATTTGGTTTGTTATGCATCAGGCCAAAGCTCCAAAGGTTTCTCAACCAAAGCGTAGGCATCAATGCTATATAAGCAGTATCATTACCACGATTGCTGATTGTTATTTTAATACAAAGATCTTCTGTATCATTTTTTGCGTACTCCGTTTCAACATCAAAATATTTTTCATCATTGAATATACCGGTGTCAAGCAATTCATATTCGCCTTCCAGTTTCGAACGGTTCCTGTTTGTATTTAGAAGATCTTCATAAGGAAATGCCGCATGTGGATATTTGTACAAATGTTTCATGTAAGAATGTGTGGGTGTATTATCCAAATAGTAATACAACTCTTTCACATCTTCACCATGATTACCTTCATTACCTGTTAAACCAAATAATCTTTCTTTTAAAATTGGATCTTTACCGTTCCACAATGCCAGTGCAAAACAAATATGTTGCTGATCATCGCTGATGCCTGCAATGCCATCTTCACCCCAACGATATACACGGCTTCTTGCATGGTCATGCGTAAAGTAATTCCATGCATCACCATTGGGACTATAATCTTCTCTCACGGTCGCCCATTGACGTTCACTTAAATAAGGGCCCCATTTTTTCCAGTTAGGTTGTTGCAATCTTTGTTGTTCAGCATTCATGTTTTTTATTTGAGTGTTTTACACAAGGTACGTTAAGAGTTTTGAGTTTTGAGTGTGTCTGTAATATCAAAATCCTGGCAATAATTGCAAACAACTCATAACTCAAAACTCTCAACTCTTAACTCCTTTCTGGCTTGGCTTTTGCAACTTTTCGGATGCTTTATAAATATTAATCATCATAAAAAAATAATATGAAACGTTTATTAATTATTGCATTCAGTCTTTCATTAAGTATTTCAATAAATGCTCAAACAAAAATGACAGAGAAAGATGATATCAAATTATCACCTACAAAAACAGATGGCCTGTTAATGCAGGATGGTAAAATGATGCAAATGAAAGATGGATTATCAAAACCAATAGAAAAAGATGTTACCCTAAAAAATGGAACGATCGTAATGAAAGATGGAACAGTGAAAACAAAGAACGGGAAAACAATTGTACTTAAAGACGGGGATTGGATCATGATGGACGGAACGCTTAAAAATAAAGCTGCGAAGAAAAAAGCAGCTACTTCAAAAATGTGATGCAGCTTCACACGACATTTCGTTCAGTCAAAGTAGCAAAAGAATAAATACAAAAGCAAAAAAGATTTTATAAATTAATCATGGAACCAATAAATCTCTTAAAAAAATTCAATCTCTTTACTGATCAGTGGAGCCCCAAAGTAATTGGGGAATTAAATGGACAGGCAGTAAAACTAGCTAAAGTTAAAGGCGAGTTCGTATGGCACGATCATAAAAATGAGGATGAGCTATTTTTTGTTGTAAAAGGGAAATTAAAAATTGAATTCAGGGATAAAGTTGTTGAGTTAGGGGTAGGGGAAATGCTGATCGTTCCCAAAGGAGTAGAACATAAACCAATTGCAGAAGAAGAAACATGGATCATGTTATTTGAACCCGTTGTTACAAAACATACCGGTGAAGTAAGGCGTGAGTTAACGGTTGATGAATATGAGAAGATTTAAGTTGGATGATTTTAGTCATAGATGTAAGTTTATTATTCGCAGGGTTCCAGCATATCATACTTTAGAACCCCGGTTGTGGATTAGCTTTGATGAATTTTGAATAGCTGAACGAGTTACACGCAGAGAGCGTTTTAATAGCAATATTTAGGTTTGTAATGTTGCGTTGTTTTCTTGTTTCATCAACTTCATCGCGACAAGTATGCCGCAAAGATTTGTGCTAAAAAAAGGCGGTTATAATTATCCAGTTTTATATCAGAAATTCCTTGAAGCAGGATATCTTCTATTTTATCTTTCTCTTTGAAATAGTATAATTCAAAATACTTAAAAGCTTCATAACGGTCAAAATTGCCAAAGCAATTATTTTTATCAAGGGATAAATAGCTACCAATAAAATATTTACCCATATCAAGATGAATAAACTCCAATTCATTTACATATGCGTGTCTTGAAACGGGGAATTTTTTAAAAGCGCCAACCTCCATGGGAACACAATCACTCGCTACAAGTTGATGAGCATTTAAAAATAGTTTTAGATCTCCATTTTTTAAGGCATTACAGGCAATTGCATAATCATGCATCAGAGGTGCAGGATCATTTCCACAACTTCGGCCTGGCATTCTGCCTCGTTGAATATTAAGTGTTTTTTCAAGAGGTGCTAATTTACCAACAACATATTCAAATGTTTCATTTGAAAAATGATTTTTGGTGGCAAAATCAATAGCTCTTTTAAAAAACGTTTTTAACGAGTCGGATGAAGCAAGCATATTTTTTGTAAGTGCCAGTTCTTCGTCACTTACATCATTTCTCCATGAGCCATACATGCCAACGAGAAAACTGTCAACAACATTTTGAGGACCGAGACTTTGTACTTTATACCACTGATCATTGTACCAAAGCGCATTTGGAAAATATACTGGGGCAGATGAATCAAAGATTGTTTCTTTATAGTCCATCATCTGCGAATATGGTTCCGGTATTTCCGACGAGCTAAAATCTTCTAAAAAATGAAAAGCATAGATTCCTGAATATTCATCGAGGAAAGAATCTTCATAATAATACACAGTTTTGTTCCTGTAATTTGTTGGTAGTGTTTTTAAATTATGATGATAGACTGAACTGTTGCGATCATTCAATGGATCAATCATACTGAATCGCATGATTGGCGTTTCATGATCAGGCTTTTCTATTTGCTGCGTAACAAGAACGTCTTTTATAAACGCTGTTTTTGGGTATTTGATCACAAATTGTTCGAACGGCATGTGATGCTTAATATCATCCAGGGCTTTTCGATTAAATCCATGTAAAAAAATATAATTGGCCCTTGCTTGCTTTATTGCATAATGCTTAATGGGCTTTTTAAGATAAAAGCTGCTATTTAATGAATCTACCTGGGGAATTATTTTTTGAAGATCAAGGCTATCGTATATTAACGCAAAGTTTTTATTTAATGCAGGTTTCTTTTGTGCAATTGAAGTAAAGCAGATGAATAAGAATAAAAGTTTTAGTAAAACCGTTTTCATCTTTCTAAGCTAAGAAAAATTTAAGATAAAAGATGTAAGATTTAAGATGTGTGGAGAATGTATGGTATGCCTTTTCTCCAAATCTTAAATTTTAAATCTTACATTTTTCAACCTATCATCTCTTTGGCCCTCTCCACATCAATCTCCTTCTCCCATTTTGCCACTACAATTGTTGCCGTTGCATTTCCAATGATATTTGTTATCGCACGTCCTTCGCTCATAAACTTATCGATGCCAAATATTAATGCAATTGCTGCAACAGGAATATGTCCTACTGCTGGCAAGGTAGCCGCCAGCGTTATGAAGCCGCTTCCTGTTACACCTGCAGCACCTTTTGAAGTAAGTAATAAAACAAGCAGCAATGTAATTTGATGTGAAAGATCCAGTGGCGTATTTGTTGCCTGTGCTAAAAAAACAGCAGCCATCGTTAGATAAATAGCTGTGCCATCAAGATTAAATGAATAACCTGTTGGAACAACGAGACCAACAACGGCTTCAGAAACACCCGCTTTTTTTAATTTATTCATCAGGCTTGGTAAAGCAGGTTCGGAAGAAGATGTGCCCAGTACTACCAGCAATTCTTCTTTTATATATTTTAATAAACGGAATAAATTGAAACCAGCCATTTTTAAGATGCTTCCCAGTATCAATACTATAAATAAAATACAGGTGAGGTAAAAGGAAATCATTAATTGTCCGAGTTGCGCAAGAGAACCAAGCCCATATTGGCCAATAGTAAAAGCCATGGCACCCAATGCTCCAATGGGTGCAAGTTTCATGATCCATTTAATGATGGTGAACAGGGCTTCTTCAAATGATTTGATTCCTTTTAGTAATGGTGCAGATTTTTCTCCCATTTTGGATAAAGCAAATCCGAGTAGTACGGAAAAAAATAATACCTGCAACAGGCTGCTGTTTGATAATGCATTTATAATATTATCGGGAATGATATTTAAAATAAAATCAACCACGCCATGCGTTTTGCTTTCAGTAATATATCCCTGGATAGATGTTGCATCCAATGTTGCGATATTAACGTTCATGCCTGCACCAGGTTTTAAAATATTTATTACAAACAGTCCAATGATCAACGAGATGGTTGTAACAACTTCGAAATAAAGAATTGCTTTTAATCCAACACGTCCCACCTTTTTTGTATCCTGCATGCTGGCAATACCCGTAACGATGGTGCAAAAAATAATAGGGGCGATCATCATTTTTATGAGCTTTATAAAAGCATCACCCAATGGTTTTAATTCTTTTGCAATTGAAGGACAAAAATAGCCGAGCAATACTCCAATAGCAATGGCGATCAATACCTGGATATATAGATTTTTAAAAACGTTCATTAATTGGAAATATTTAATTTACAAGATATTCAAATTAGGTGGCAAATGGGAATTGGTAATTGATTACGCTGTTGGCGGTTGCAAACCCCGACAGCGTTTGTGTTCTAAAAGGTTGGTTGAAGTTGAAGAAGCGTTTTTGAACAAAAAGAGATAAAGCTTAGGAATGAATGTTTTAGAATTTAAAAGTAAAAATTATGGGCATTTCTAAAAAACTATACTTTCCTTTAATTCTCACCTTTAATTCCTCTCCAAAGGAGAGGATAGGTAGGTTTTTAGAGATGCACTTATGAATTAAAATACATTAAATACTTATTGCATGAAGTTTACAGGTCAAAACATTCGTGTCATTTTAAACGTAAACACGAAAACACCAAATAATATCAGTGCAATAAAATGCAATCCATAAATGATGTACTGCGTAATATTAAAAAAAGCATTTGTATTGTTTGATAGAATCGTATAAAGAGCGGCTGCTCCAGATAAACATTCGGCAACTAAAACAACTGTCTCACGCATTTCAAAATGATGTTGGGTAATGCGTAGTTCTTTATTTACCCAGTATATAAGAATCGGAAATGATGTAAGCGCATTTAGAATGGAAATATAGTTCAGTGAACTGGTAATCCTTATGTCAACAATTAAAGTTATTATGTACACTGCTACAATTATGATAACAATGATTTTTATCATTTTATTTTCGCTTAACATCATGTATGAAGGTAGTGAGTAGCTGAACAGTTGAACAAAATAATTTCTAAACGGTGAGTGACAAACAATATCCGGTTTTTAAATAGCTATAATAAATCCGGTAGTATTAAAAAGCAAAAAATGAAAAGCAGCACTGATTCCTTCGATTCTTTTCATGATTATTCAAAATTGTATTCTGTGAAGTACGAATATTTTTATTTGAATAACGGTCTTTTAAATAGTGTCACTAATACGCTGGAAAACGGGCGTATGAACAAACAGTCATTTGATTATACGTTTTGGGAAAACTAATTATCATGTACAATCAAATGTGGGCGCATTAAAATTTTTTCTTTTCTTTTTTCTGGATTTATACACTATGAGAACAAAATTGCTACTGCTTATTATTTTATTCTCTGGGTCAAATCCTATTCACAAAAACATGACTTCTTCAACCGCCTGCGGTTTGTAATCAGAATAATGTAAGATCAAGAGTGCTTTTTATGAGTATGATCCGGCCAATTGGGGAACCATTGAATATTTTGATCAAAATGGTTTTATCACTGGAAGCATTCAATTTGATTCTTCAGGGGAAAAATAGTTAACCAGGAAAAAATATGAATACGATAGTAATTATTATTTACTAAAAGAAATGTATTGTTATCTTTCAGGCAGCATTTTTATCTTTTATTATGTCTTAAAAAAAACATGCTTTATGAAGAGAACAATATACATACTAATCTTATCCTGCGTTTTTATTTCCTGTAAAAAAGATAAGAAAGAACAAGCTGATTCTCCAATAGTTGGAACATGGATCTGGGCTAAATCCATTTCATTTATTAATGGCGATACCACAACGCCTCAAAGTATCAATAAATCGTGGACATTGACTTTCCATGCAAATAATACATGTAGCCAGGGCGGTACCCTCTATAACGAAAATAACGGGACTTATAATCTTACCACATCAAATGGGTTGGATTATCTCAATATTAATTTCACGAATGGTAATCCTGGTTATTATTATACTTTCATAGATGGAATGCTGAAATTTGGCAGCGGCCCTTCGGCAGATGTTTCACAGGATTTTTTTATTAGAGCGCTAACGTTTTAAAAAATCAAAAATTAATCATAGAAGTTTACCAACTTCAATATCCGATTCACTTTTATCTTCTAAAAATCTGCTTTATGAAAATAATAATATGTGTACTGATTTTATCCTGCATTTTTATTTCCTGTAAAAAAGATAAAACAACAGATTCACCATTGGTGGGCCGTTGGGAATGGTTCAAATCAATCAAAGGAATGGGCTTCACAATCACCACACCTCAAAACACTGGGAAAACATGGAGCCTTACTTTTGGAGGGGACTTTAACTGTTCCCAGGCAGGTGATCTTAATGCGGCAACCAATGGTACATATAGTCTTACAGAGGCAATACTTGACTCATCACCGTATAGTTTTATAAACGTAAGTTTTTTTGTTCCTGCAGAACCGTTTAGCTATAATTTTATCAGCTCAGATACTTTAGAAATTTCCAATGGATCGATGGAAGGACAAAATCATTTTTTTGTGAGAGGAAATTAAGAGAATTTAGAATTTTAAATTTCTGCTTAATCATTGTTACCCATTAGTTGATAGCAGATTTTTTTTCTACACCGAGGATTGGAACGCGGATGACACGGATGTAACGGATGAACACGGATTTATTTTTTGTTCCAAAAAAATCGGATTCGTAATAAAATATCTTTGTTGTTATACTTTCATAGAATTTATATAATTACATATCTGCAATATTTGCGAAGCAAATATAAATCCGTGTTCATCCGCTCATTCTGTGTCATCCGCGTTCCAATCACATAAGGTATTAAACATACTTCCATTTTTTTATTTTACTATATATGTTTCACTCGTAATGAAAACATCCTTCAGTTGAATAAAGTATCAATGTGTTTTTTATTGTAATGATGTCAAGCATTTTATTCATTTGCGCTTCCGTTAAATTAGCTTCAGCCCGTTTCAGCTTCGATTGATACTCCAACTCATCTTTATAAAAATGAATACTTACCAAAAGATTTTTATCCTGGAAAACCGGTAATGTAGTAAATTCATTGGGAGAGGATTCACTTATCCAGAAAGAAATATCTTTTATACCTGCATTTTTTAAATTTGAAATATAAGTTGTCTGCATAAAATCAATCAGCTTATCCCGTTTCTGATTGGCAATAAAATAATCAATCACAGCTATGCCTTTCTTTTTTCCAAACCAGTTGCTATTAAAAGCTTCAACAGTATTTCCTGGATTATTTATTGGCAATGGTTTTAGTAAATGAACATGATCATTATTCACGATCATTGGGTTTACTAAATTTCTATGTTGTTTCCATGAAGGGCCAAGGTAAAAATCGTTGAGAAATTTATTCCTTGAATCCATATTGTGAAAACCACGAATGAAGAAAAAATTATTCTCAGCATATTTTATTTTATACTGCCCCAATGTAAAACCATTCAATTCATTTTGCGGAAGCATAAGATTCTGTTCGTAATAATCAATGAAACGATCCCGCTGCCCATTCTTAATAATATAATTCCTCAACTCAATCACTTCCAACTGCTGATCCCTGTTAAGGTCATCAACTTTATTAACCTTATCAACTTTAGAAAAATACATATACCAGTTCCATTCCCAGGTCTTACCATTATCAATAGAAAATGCCTGGCTCCAAACAGGCGCATTCTTATCAGCAATATCCCAATGAAACTGCATGATGATATCTTGTTCATGGTATTTATCCTTGCAAAAGAAATTACCAGAATTTTTATCAAATGAACCAACAACAGGTTTATCCAACACACCCGCATTATTATCTGCCCAGTAAATGCTCCATAATTTTTTTGCAGGATCAAAAAGTCTCAGCGACATGCCTTCAAAATTGTTACCATCAACATTGGTTTTCATATTATCTACATTACCGATGCCACTTAAAACTTTTCGCATTTCCTGTACTGCATCAAACTCGATCCATTCAATACAATTATTTAGCCTCGACTTTAGTTTTTTATTATGAACATTCCATTGCCCCTCGAAAAAGTCAAAATCATTTTTTGAAGAAGTAGCCGAAGGTTGAATGTCTATTTCACCTGTAGAAGTAAATGATAAAGTTGTCATCAAATTGGTTTTTGTTGTTTAACAATAACCAAAATTAGAAGCAGCCACTGACAACCCTATGGCAGTCCCTTTTATGAAATAAGAAATAAGAAATAAGAAATAAGAAATAAGAAATAAGAAATAAGAAATA
>JBDTLP010000051.1:0-33597 GCA_039934735.1 Ferruginibacter sp.
GTTTTCCTCCCGAAATAAAAGCGGATAAAATAAATTTTCCTTTATCACTGATCGGTTATAGCAAACATCAGAATATGATTTATACAAAGTTGGTGGGAGATGATGATGTGGATATACTCATTCAAAAAATATTTGAGGAAGAGGATAAGGTTGCTTATTTGCATGTGAGGAATGCGGAAGCATGTTGTTTTATTTGTAAGGTGGAAAGATTTGAGTAGGGGTTTGTTTTTTATTGAATAGAAGTGTTGTGATTTTAATTTTCAATATTCGACGTACGATATTCAATGTTCAAGGAAGATTTTACCACAGAGTTAAATGGAGTAAGAATATAGAGTTTAACGGAGTATAAATAATTAATAAAACCTCTGTGAAACTCTATATAAAAACTCATTTAACTCTGTGGTAAAAAAAGTCAAAAATATTTCAATGTTCAATTTAGTAGAATACATATTGCCACTGCAACTACCAAAAAAGCACCAATGATATTTATAACAACCCTGTCTTTAAATATTTGTTGGATGATAAAATCCAGTATCAGCAACACAACAGGAATACCTGCTGACCCAAACATCGCAACGATTCCCCAACCTTCGCCTTCAGATAATTTGTTGTACTTAAAAATGCTATAGAAAATAATAATTACAATAAAAATGTACGAAGTAATATTTAGGATCGATATTTTATATCTCATGATTAATTTGGATATAGCTTCAGCAATCAGCAATCAGCAATCAGCAATCAATAATCAGCAATCAGCAATCAGCAATCAGAAATCAGCAATCAGAAATCAATTTTTAGGGCGTAAATTCGATTATTTTAACTGATTTCTGATAACTGATTGCTGATTTCCATATCTTTCAACTCTAAAAAAAATTATCCATTGCCAACTGTCAATGCTCCATTGTCTCTTCCATTGTCGAAACGCCCGGTCGATATTGCACTGATCATTTTCTTTGCCATCAATCTTTTCTTCATCACTTATATTGTTGACATCGAACAACTGGTTATTGCCAACACAAATAATTTTCAATACCCAATCTGGCCGCCAGCAAAAATGGTTGACCTGGTTCATTGGTACGGAAAGAATTTTGATCCCGTTTTGATGGCAAGGCCGATGTGGTGGCGGGCAACGATCTGGATTGACGCATTGTTCTTTGGGCCATTTTATGCATTTGCTATTTATGCCTATGTAAAGGGGCGTAAATGGATCCGGTTTGCTAGTATTATCTGGGCATCTGTAATGCTTACAAATGTTACGATCATTTTATTCGAAGAAATAGGAGGGGAACACGCTTCACCCGAAATAGCAAGGGTGTTCATGGCCAATGCAGCGTGGGTGATATTTCCGTTGATCGTGTTGTATCGTATGTGGAGTTCGATAGATCCGTTTTCGAAGCAGGAAATTAAGCGTTAAGAATTTCTTTCTACCAATCGAACATTTTATCAATCTCAATTCTTTACAACGAACGTTTCCCATCCATCATAATCGCCACCACATAATGCTGCCTGTTTGCGTAAGGCTAAAGTTGTTTTGGTAATGGAAGGGATATCAACTTTTTCAACACGGGAAAAGTGAAGTTTGAATTTGTTATTAGAAGATGTTGTCTTTTCTTTCTCCTCGATTTTAAATTTATTTTGAGTTACATATTTTATAAAACAGTTCCTGTCCTCATCGCTTTTGAAATAGGCCCAATGATCAACAAGCCTTTCTTTGATAAGATCATCACCCGCTTCATGAAGTTTTAAAACTACTTTTTCATTTTGCATATATTCATAGCTTTCTTCATTTGGATAAAGGAACGTTAGGTATCCTTCCCATTTTTGATCTGGTTTTATATTTATATAGGGTTCAAAAGAACTAAAAGAAGAGGCATACATCTTTGATAATTCTTTTCTGAGCAATGAGGTATCGGAAATATAATAATAATCCAGGCGCTGGCATTGGTAAGTAAATGTGCCGGCCATTTTATTATTTTTTCCTGTAAAATGTTCAACAACTGCTTTTACAGAATCAGCAATTTTATAAAGATCTTCAAATGTTTTTTTTAAAGGCATACCATCGTCCTGGCAGCCGGTAAATGTCACACCTGTAATCAATACATAGCCCAGACCAGGGATGGGAGCTTCCGATTTTAACGACATGTTTAATAAGGTTGAGCCTACGCCTTTCTCATATTGCGCCAAATAAGCATCCCAGCTTTCACTTTGTGCATACAATGCGTAAGAAGCGGGCAGTGAAAATAACAGTAGTAGTATTTTGTATCTCATAACATGTTGTTGATAAAAATGGGTACGTCCCTAATGAATGTTTAATTTGGGCGATTAAAATAACTAAATGATTTACATTGCTTGCCGACAAATTTAGGGGATTTGAGATAATAATTCTGAGTGTTTGGTTATAAAAGTGTTTATAATGGATTGAGACTCTTAAGAAATTTTTTCTTAATATAATTTGTATTTATAGACAACGAAACCAATCTAATGGGAATCTTCGAACTCATACCTCACAACTCATACGTCATTACCAAACTAAACAAACAATCATGAAAACCAGCATTTTACCATTCCTCTTATTGATCGCCCTAAGCAGCATCATTTTCGTTGCTTGTAAAAAAGATATTAAATCAGACGATCCTGTTGTAACTCCAACCGAAAATCATTTAGCAATTCCAGCGGCTACACCGGTAACAGGCTCAGTAAGTGGTGTGATCGTGGATGAAAATAATAGTCCTGTTTCAGCAGCCGAAGTAAAATGCTCAGGCTCAACTTTTACAACCGATGCAAATGGATTATTCGTTATCAAAAATGTACCGTTGGATAAATATGTTTCTACTGTTACCGTAAACAAGGCGGGATACTATAAAGGAATTCGTTCTTTCGCTGCTACGCCAACCATGAATTATGTTTCTATCAAACTTATTCCAAAAGCACTTACCAGTTCGGTCAGCGCTACTGCAGGTGGAACTGTAAATCTTTCAAATGGTACCATACTAACATTGCAACCAAACGGAGTTGTTATAAAAAGCAGTGGTGCTGCTTATAGCGGAACTGTAAATGTATATGCATCTTACATCGATCCTACAACAAGTGATTTTAGTGCACGGGTTCCCGGTAGTATGATGGGGCAGGATGCCAGCAACATGTACGTGCTTGCATCAACAGGTATGATGGCAGTTGAACTTGAATCATCAACAGGAGAAGCATTGCAATTGGCAACTGGTAAACAGGCTTCCATAAAATTACCGATCCCATCATCATTAACAAGTAAAGCACCAGCAACCATTGATACCTGGAGCCTTGATGATCGTGGTGTTTGGATCAAAGAAAATACAGCAACAAAGAATGGTGATTTTTATGAAATGCAGGTGAGTCATTTTTCATTCTGGAATTGCGATTTTCCACTAAATGCAATTTACCTCACGATACATTTACAAGATCAAAACAATCAACCACTCACCAATACAGATGTTGCATTAACTGTTCCGCCAAGTGCTTCTGTATGGACAACTACTCAGGGATATACAGATAGCCTGGGAAATGTTTCAGGGCTTGTTCCCTACGGTACAGCGATATCTCTTTCTGTTATTTCAAATATTTATAATTGTACAACGCCGATATATACTCAAGCGATTGGGCCATTTACTGTTGATGCATCTATAACTGTAACAGCAACATTGTCTGTAGATGAATACTTAATAGTAACTGGAACCGCAAATGATTGCGGTAATCAGCCAATACACAGTGGAACTGCTGTTGTTTATGCAGGGCAGTATGGTGCTTTTTATACGAGCATTTCAAATGGAACTTATACAGTTACTGTTCCGTACTGTGGCAATATTACTACCGTCAATGCACTCGTTTTAGATAATGCTACACAGGCATATGCCAGTTCAAACATCATAGCGATAAGCGGTAACACTATTACGATTCCATTGCTTACTGCATGTACGGTAGGTCAGCCGGCTACTTTTGATGTGTTAGCTTGCCAGGTTGGTGGAACATATACTGTTGGTACAGCAGTTGGTGCATCCAATTATATGTCTGTATCATTAAATGTCATTACACCTGGCACATATAGTGTTTCTCAAACCTTACCAAATGGTGTTACATTCTCTGCTTCCGGAACTTTTACAACCCTTGGAACTCAAACAATACAATTACAGGCAAGTGGTACACCAACTTCGGCCGGCAGCAGCGTTTTTACATTGATATTTTCTAATGGAACAAGTGGCTGTACCGCACAGATGTATGTATATGCACCACAAGCTGTATTTACATGGGGCGGGCCCGGTGGATGCAACAATACTGTTGTTTCAGGAACTTATTTATCAGGAGTAGGAATTACTACAAGCAACACAGTAGCGATAACTGTAGATGTGACATCAATTGGAGATTATTATATTAGTACAGATTCGACAAATGGATACCGATTTTCTTCAAATGGTACTTTTACCACAACAGGTGTACAAACAGTTCTATTAACTGGATATGGTAATCCTCACATGGCCCAGACCGATGTTTTTACCGCCAATGCTAATGGTGCAACTGGTTGTACATTTAGTGTTGATGTGACACCAGGTCCGGATGGCACTTTTATTTTTAGCTCTTGTCCGATGACAGCCGCAACCGGAACTTATAGTGTAGGTATTCCTGTAAATGGTCAAAATTATATTTTAGTATATCTGGAAGTCTCTACCATGGGAAATTTTTCAATTACTACAAATACTATAAACGGAATTAGCTTCAGTGCTTCGGGAGTGTTTACTGGTTTGGGTGCTTATCCACTTGTGTTGTATGCATCAGGCACACCCGTTAATACAGGAACTTTTACTTATGTACCGGGTAACGGATCTGTTACCGGATGTCCGTTCATTGCAACTGTGAACTAAATAAATTATAAATTATGAGTTCTGAATGCTGCGCATGTTCATTTATTTGAACATACGCAGCATTCAGAACTTTTTTTGTCTATTAATGATAGCGAATATTATAGATAAACTCAGTACTAAACATTCTTTATTATAGCATTTAGGTTTATACATAGAATATTCTGCTAAAAAAATTTGTTTTCTTATATAATAATTATCTTAGTTAATAATCTTTATTAAATAGGGTTTTTCCTTTTACCAGGCTAAAGCAATCAAATATGAAAACTAAATCTTTATCATCATTCTTATTACTGGTTTTTTGTAGCGTGTTTATTTTTGTCGCTTGTAAAAAAGATATTAAGGCAGACGATCCTGTTGAAACTCCAACAGAAAATCATTTTGCGATTCCTGCAGCTACACCTGTAACCGGATCTGTGAGTGGTATTATCGTTGATGAAAATAATCATCCGGTATCCCCGAAATAATCTGGATCTACGACAAAGGAGAGGGTTTAGAACCCTTTCCCGGAAAGGGTTTCAAAATAATATTGAAATTTTAACCGGACAACAATGTAAAAGAATAATGAATGATGAATTCTGAGAGGGTTCCATAAAGTTGAACACATTTAAAAATCAGATTTTTTTTATTTCCATAAATGATTACAAAAATCATAGACAAATTCATAACTCATAATTCATAATTCCTTTCGTACGAACCCTATCTCAACCAACGTCCCCACACTAACCTCCAAATCTCTCTCCATCACCATAACAAGGTCATTTGAAAAACTGGAAGTAAGCACAATATCAATTCCTTTCGCAGCAAGCGCATTTGTTATGTGTGCAATAAAGCCAGAACAGTAAAATGGATTGCCGCAACGGATGTTGATGAGCCGCCATTTATCTTTATTTGCTTCATACGCACCAAGCAGGGGAAGATTTTCTTCAAGTGTTACGACTGTTATTTCTTTTCCATCATTGATCAGCATCAGGTGTTTTTCAGGATGCTTTATTTCTTTTACAGATGTATAAATGTATGCGCCATCTTCAACTGTGAACCAGCTTAGTTTTATTACTTCGGATAAACGAGTTTTATTTTCTTCTTCATTAAACATAGTGCAAATGTATGATGTAAGATTTAAGATGTAAGATTTATAAGGGGATGCCTTGTTATGTTTTATGCGGAAGACACCCACTGATTCACTGATTTTTTTATTTTCTTTTTCTTCGCCATGCTTCCAATGTTAATATCGTGTCATCAATTGCATCATAGGCTAGGAGATTGCTGTTTTTTATTTCTCGTGCGAAATGATATTCAGCTACTAAAGCGAATCCATTGTCTTCGCCAACATTATACATAATATAGTTTTTACTATTCTTTTGGATTGTATCGCAAATCCACATTTTTAGATTTCTATTTTTCTTTTCCAATAAGTTTTTGAATGCTACAATCTCAGGGATTTTTATAATTTTATCAAATATGTAGTCTTCTTTACCAGGTACATATAATGAATCAACTTTAGCAATTACAGAATCCTCATGAATACGATTTTCTTTAAGAGTATTATTTTTCATTCCTGTTTTTACAGGGTTATTGCAGCTTAATAAAGTTGAAAATATAATTACCACCAAAATAAGGATTTGTTTCATTGATAAATTTGATGTTAAAATGTAAAACCTAAAAGAAGCTAAACTTTTACATTTTACATTCATTATTTTACATTTTATATTTTAGCAGCATTATATAATTCGGATTCGAATGCGTTTCCGAAATTTTAAAATCTGCGCTTGCTATTATTTCAAATCCTGCTTTTTTATAAAATGAAATGGCTCGTTGATTTTCTTTCCACACATACAACCAAATACCATTTTGCTTTTCTTGTTTTGAGAGGTTCGTATTAAACTCAAACAATTTTGCACCAAGCTTATGATCATAAAAATCTTTTAGCAGGTATAATCTTTCCAGTTTGGTAACATTGGTGGATATTATTAAAGGATAAGCACAATTGAAAATTATCTTTGAATAGCCAGCAGCCTGGCCGTTAAAATAAATAATGTGAAAAATATTTGAAGGATCATTTAATTCTGATTCAATGACATCCACAACATATTTTTCAGAAATATAATTTTCTATATCTCCAACGGGCGCACTATGCCCATGAGATTCTATAAATGTTTTTACAGCAAGGCCTGTAATTAACTTTGCATCTTCAGTTGTAGCTTTTCGAATGTTAACCATAATATTTTTAATAAACACCAAACACCAAACACCAAACATAAAACCCTACACAGATCTATACCATCTTCCCGGCCTCAAATATATTTTACCTTTTTTAGTTTGAAACCTTGGTAAAATTTCTTTTCCAGTCACATCAATCACCTGGAAATGTAAATGAGGAAACGCAGTAAAGCCTGTGTTGCCTGAATAGCCAATGGGTTGTCCCTGCTTTACAGCATCACCCACTTTTACAATAACGCCATCTTTTTGCAGGTGCCAGTATTGTGCAACACTTCCATCAGCGTGTTGTATGATTATATGATTGCCATCAGAAAGATATTCATCTTTTAATCCGCCTTTGTCGCTGTCTGCTTTTGTCGCAATTACAACTCCCTCTCTTGCTGCACAGATCGTGCTTCCCATGTTCATTTTGAAATCAAAAGAAAGTTCTCCTTTATGACTCATGTTGCTGTTTGCTCCCTGGATAAAAAAATATTTTGAATGTTTTTTATAAGGAAGTGAATACACATAGCTTGTGTCATCTTTGATGCGGCCGGTTTTTAAATCATGTATTGTTCTGTCCGGAAGTTGCGCAAGGCCATTTCCGCAGATCAATAATAATAAGATGAATGAATAAATACTTTTCATTTTAATAAACCAATTAACATCCCTGGTTAATATTTTCAAAATTGGATAGAGGGAGCTTTTGAACTTTTTACATTAAAAATAAGATCGGTCCTGTTATTTTCTTTACAGCTATCATTGTATTCTTTTCTGGCCAACACAATCCTGTTTTCCACTCCTTCCAATTCCACAATTATGCTTTCTGCTTTATCCTGTTCTTTAAATGCTGATTTATTTTTTAATGTTGCCAGTGCAACTAAAAGCGTGTTGGTCAGGTTGGCATTTTTTAAATTTGTTAAAGATACTGAAGTACTGTCAGGATGATTTAAGCTGACAAGATATTTATTAAGATTCAGTGCGGCCTTTTTTGCAAATTTAAGTTTCTCGATGTCAAATGCAGCACTGTATTGCGAGGATAGAGTTGTGACAATATCAATACGACGCTGTAACAGACTTTTTAAATTTTCCCATTTTGTTTTAATAGGCTTTGGAATATCCTGGGAAAAAGTTTTTTGAAATGAAAATAATATTAGACTAAAAACAAAAAGAGAAATTATTTTTATAAAGATTCGTTTGCTCATACTCAAATATAATATAAACTATTGTTTGGACTTCGTAAGAATATCCGAAAATAATTCCTCTATTTTATAGAATTGCTTTTGTTTCAGAATAGCCAAAAATGAATTGTTTCTCAATAAAATGGTAGACTTAACAGTCAGTGACGTGGGGCCAAAGGCTGTTTGCCCCAGTATTTTTTGATGTTTGAAATACACGATCGCAAAGGTTGGTGCATAAATAGCTTCATCTGCCAATGCTGTATCATTATATGTTTTTATATCATTTAGTATTGAGTCGATTAGATTCAAAGAGTTCTTTGCATTTTTCTTAATATTCAATATTGTACTTATCCATTGACCACGTTCGTTCACTGGAAAGAAATCTTCTTTTACAACATCATCATATCCCCAATAATCAATTAAGATAGCAGAGTCATATTCAAAATGGGTTCCATTGTAAGAAACTGGATTGCCTTTAAAGAAGTGAACTTTTCCACTATCAAGCCAGGAAACTGTGTTGGGTTTAATATCCTCCATTATTGTTTCTAATACTTCAATATGTTTTGGCTGATCATTATTAATAGTTTTACAACCATAGATTATAGCAAAAAAATAAAATGGTATCGTAATTATTTTTTTCATTTCCACGAAAGCGAAATTTGTATTGAGCAACTAAAAACGGAGCTGCCCATCTCAGTAGCTTTAAATTAAAAATTAAGAATTAAAAATTAATGCATTTCAGGAAGTAGAAAGAATTTGCTTCAGCATAAACCAATTAATTTTTAATTCTTAATTTTTAATTCCTCATTGAGCTAAAAGAATTAAATCCTTTCCGCCAGTATCACCAAATCCACCATCTTCGTTCCATCCTGTTCAGGATAATCCTGTCGCTTCAAATCAATGATCCTAAAATTATTTTTCTCAAATGCAGCCGTCAAATAATCAGCCTGGTGAAAATGCATATAAATTTCATCACCTTTGCTTCCTTTTCTAAATCCTGATTTATGGTAATCATCTTCCATGGTGCTTATATAAAGAATCCCATGGGGGTTTAATAATTTTGATGCATCACTTATTAATTTGATCGCTTCTTCTCTTGATAAATACGGCAGGCAAAAACCACATATGATGGCATCGTATTTTTTATGAAGCATATCAATGTCCCTGCAATCCATCAATTGAAATTCAGCAGTTGGATTATTTATTTTAGCAAGGCGAAGCATATTGGGAGAAAGATCAGTTCCTAATATTTTAAGATCGGACCTTTTGTTCAATAAATATTTAGTGATGTTACCTGGTCCACAAGCCAACTCTAACACTGCTGCATTTCCAGGTACTATGCTTTTGCAGAAGAGATCGAATGTTTCACTATACGAATCTACGTTCATAAATTTATCCTGGTATTCGGTTGCCCATTTGTCAAAAACATCAACTGCAATTTTAGTTTTATCCATAATCGTATTCTTTAAATTGGTCTATAACGTTTTTGTTTGGCCGCTGTTTTATTTATTCACAATACAATTTGTAAATGTTGATCTTATCTTTTCTACCCAAATCGATGGCGAGTTTCATATCGGCACATGCCCCGGTTTTATCACCCTTGTCAAATTTTGCCTGGGCCCTGTTTGTCAACGCAAAGGTATAGCCGCTCCATATCTTTAATGCTTCATCATAACACTGTATGGCAAGGTCATGCTTTTTTTGAGTGTTATAGATAAATCCCAGGTTGTTATATGCTTTGTATTGCGTGCTATCAAAAAAGATTGCTCTCTTGTAATAAAATATAGCTGAATCAATATTATTTTGATCACTGAAATTTTCACCAATATTAAATAAGGCAACACCCCAATTTGGTTTTAATTTTAGTGCATGACGATAATCATCATCAGCATCTTTAAAAACATTTGATTTGTTTAAAATTAAACCCCTGTCCACGTACGCCCATTCATAGTGCGGGTTGAGTTCAATGGTCTTATTGTAATCTTCATAAGCATCACTGTATTTATTAAGCCTGTCACGCACGCCGCCTCTTTTATAATAATAAATATAAACGGTGGGATCAAAAGATATCGCTTTGGTAATATCTGTTTCAGATTTTTTCCATTCTTCAATATCAAAAAGCAAATCACCTCGTCTAAAATACAATATGCTATTGCGTGGATCCTTCGTTATACTGTCCGATACTTTCAAAATAAGTTCCCTTATTTGCGAATACAAAGAAGTATCGCCTCTATAAGTTGTTTGTTCCTGGCACAATGCAATTTTGCTGAAAAACAATAAGATGATTAATGTGGTATATGTTCGTTTGGTCAATGTATTAAGGTTGGTAATTATTGCAGTAAGTTACTTAAATAAATGGGTGAATGGGTGAATAAGTGAATAGGTGAATGAGTGAATAAATCAATGAGTTAATACAGTCAAATAGCCATTCACTCATTCACCTATTCACTTATTCACTCAATCGTGAATATCCCCAATCTCATTTACAAAGATCCATTCTTCCTTATTCAGTTTTGAAGTATCCATTTTCATAACCTGGTTAAAATATTTCAGCACCCGTTTTATTTTTACAATTCTCTTGCTGTTACGATCGTACCCCAGGGCACCAACATCATAGATTTGTTCATTGATAGAAATATTTTTGTTCGCTTTATTTCTAAACAGGATTGCTTCATTTGTCCAGCCGCCGAAAGAGGCTCGCAAACCGAGTGCAAGCAAGGTGAAGAATATACCCAATGCAAGGGTAAGCGTTATTCCAAATATCTTCCCGTTCTTTTCTGTTGAATTTTTTTTGATGATCGTGCCTGTCATTGTAAGCAGCAACATAACCGGAATTACAATGATTGAACACAGATATAGATTACCGAGCGTTGTTTGGTTCTTAAATTCTAAAGAATAAGCATCAAATAATATCATTCCCAAAACAAGCGATATGAAAAATAAAATAGTACAACCAAAAATAACGAGGCGCAATATTTTTATTAAGTTATTGATAATGGGTGTGTTTTACTTAAAGGTATAAATTAATTCATCCACATAAATGAGCAGGTCTGTTTTCATATCTCTTGCCCAAAGGCTGATCTTTATTTTATCACCACTCTTTGCGGTGTGATGATCAAGTATTATCATGTCATTTTTCTCGGTGCTAAAGTCAATTGTTTTACCAAAGCAAAGTCCTGATTTACCAATGAGGATACCTTTTTTATCATATACCTTTGGTTCATACATGGCAGCAACCTGGTATCTTTTGCCAGCTTCCTTTTTTGTTTTTTTATCAATAAATGTGAACCTTAAATGTTCATTTTTTTTGAAATCATCTTTAGTAACTAAAATGGAAAGTTGCGGCGGAACAATGGCAGTAAAAGTTGTTTTTGTTGAAACAGTATCGTATTGTTCTCCATTCCAAATGCTTTGTATAGAATAAACATTCACGCTACCTGCTTTACCAGGCTTTACACAATAATCCGCTAAATAATAATCTCCGCTGTCAACAATTCCATTGTCTGTCCACACTTTAATAAATTCGCCGCTTCCAACAGCGTTCATATTTATCAGGTTGCAGCGGCCAACCAACATGTGTTTCGTTTCCCATTCGAAAGGGCTGGCATCGTCTTTAGCTATAAAAACGCCTTGGGGTTCTTCCTGGCCAAATGAGACCAGGCTGCTGAATAAAAAGAATATGCATGTAAAATATTTCATTGCATTATCATAACGGTGATTGATAGCCTTAAATTATAAAATGAAATGCTAATATTGCAACAACATCCTGGATCAGGATTGTACCTGCCCGGCTTTCTTTTTCATTTTCTCGGTTTTTTTCCTGTAATAGCGTATGGCAGAAAGGCGAAACATGATTGTTCCTGTAAATAAAATAACAAAGGCAAAAATGGGGCTTATAAAAGAAATGATCATTGCCAGTATCGCATTGATCATTGCAATATTACAGGCTATCTTGTATTCCTTGTTTGTTTTTTTCTGAAAGAAGATCTTTTAAAAACTCCGGCCTCACAGAAACATAATCCCAAATGAGGTTCTGAAGACAGGTTATTAATAAAATATTTGTACTATAAAGGAAAACGGCAGGCGTATCAAAAAAGTTGGCACTTACCAATGTTGTCGAAAAGGGTAGGATAACAATAAAAAGCAGCCAGCCCATATTGTAAAAGAGCAATCGCTGGTTAACCTTTTTAATGAAGAAAAAGAATTGATGATGTATTCTCCAGAAGATAGCAATTATTAAAAAAGAAAGAAAAAAGGAAACGAACATTTTCCAGGAATTTCCAATATCAGCAAATGTAAGGTGGCTGGCTACAGCTTTTTCAATCTTTAAATTAAATACCAGCAACGTAATGGCAATCGCAACAACAGCATCACTAAAAAAAACGAGACGTTCCAATTCGAGGTTTTTTTCTATTTGTGCGCTGTTCATTTTTTATGGCTTTGTTGCAAAAGAAGTGCTTTGATAAAATTAAGAATTAAGATTTAAAAATTAAGAGGTTCTGATAGCAGGATATATTTCATCCATCGCCGCCGATTAATTTTTAATTTTCACAAAGCCATAAAATTTGAATACACTCTAAACAAGCAGTTTCAAATAAATAATATTTGCAGTACTTTAAAATTAATTCTCAATGGTTTAGAATAATATTTCAGGCCTGGCAGACCAATAATTTTTAATTCTTAATTTTAAATTTCCACAAAGCCATAAAATTTGAATACGCTCTAAACAAGCAGTTTCAAATAAATCATATTTGCATTAGTTTAAAATTAATTCTCACTGGTTTAGAATAATATTTCAAGCGTGGCAGACCAATAATTTTTAATTCTTAATTTTAAATTTCCAAAAAGCTCCTTACATTAAAAACTTCCTACCTACGCTTGTGCAAACTGGTTGGCAAATGCGGTAGTTATCATTTTAGTAAGTTAAAAGATAAAGAAATGAACTTTTAATTTATTCGTTTGCAAAAGTTTCCCATCGGCAGGAATCAATGCTGGAAAATAATCTTCCTTTAAAACAAGTATTGTTACCTATAATATGCTCAATCCCTCCATTGGGTAGAAGCCGGTGAAATGCCGTAGCCCTGCTTGATACTTTTATCGTTTAATCATAAGTATTAATATGAACACTCATCACTCATTAAAACCTTATTATGAAATTAATTTTTACAGTAACATTGTTATTCAGTTTTTCTATTTCATTTTCACAATGGACAAGGGTTCAGCAATTACCCGCTACTGATATTACCAGCCTTTATCACTCTGGCAATTCTTTATATGCAGGAGGAAGGTCTGTTGTTTATTTTAGCAACAATGGCGGCGATAACTGGGATTCAACAACCAGGATTCCACAGCTGGGATTAATTACCAGTATCATTATGCACGAAAATGAATTGTATGTAGCTTCCTATAATAGTGGTGTTTTCAAAAGTATTGACAGGGGAACAACCTGGCAGAATATTACAGTGGGTATCATTACAGCAATTTCTGATTTTTGCGAATGGAAAGGAGATCTATACGCATCTACATTGGGAGCATCCAATTTTAAATTAGATCCTTTTACCCGTAGCAAATGGAGCTCATTCAGTAATGGGCTTTCTTCGCTTAGCGTTAACGTAACTTCGATTAATGGTAATAGTAATGCACTTGTATCAGGTACGCTTGCCAACGCACTGTATGATTATTTTCCAGCTGCTGCATTACATTGGGAAGAACGTTTTCTGCAGGGACAGATTCATTCCGGTGAAGGAACAAGTGATATCATTACAGCACATGACAGTTTGTTTTTAGTAAGTTTCACCGGGCAGTATTACCTGAGTAGCAATGACGGGCATGACTGGGATAAAGTAGGAACAGGTGCGTCATCAAATTCAGTATCTGTAGTAAATACCAATGAAGGTCTTTTGTTTGCAAGAAATAATGTTGTTCCCGATAATCATACCACCTTTAGTTACGTGAAGAAAGATTCATTTGATCATCCCTTTGTTCGATTCGATTTTCAAGCCGATCATTATTGCTACCAGTTAGGAGTGTTTGGTAACAGGATATGGGATGCAAGTTTTAAAGGATTGTTTTTTATGTCGCTATCCGCATTGCCGGGAATAACAGATCCCAATGAACCTGTAATAGTTGTTCCTTTGGATATTCTTTCTTTTGATGCACAGCTCAATGCAGATAAGACGGTACAACTGCAATGGGTAATCGCAAATAATGGTACGACTGATCACTTCGAAATTGAAAGAAGTATTGATGGTATAACCTGGAATAACATTGGAAACGTTAATCCTCACGCTG
This sequence comes from Ferruginibacter sp., assembly GCA_039934735.1. Taxonomy (GTDB): domain Bacteria; phylum Bacteroidota; class Bacteroidia; order Chitinophagales; family Chitinophagaceae; genus Ferruginibacter. The sequence continues at coordinate 14,558 of JBDTLP010000051.1, forward strand.
TGAATGAATATTTTTTTACTGACACATTTCCGGCAGCAGTAAATTATTATCGTATCATAGAAACGCATACAGACGGATCTGCTGATTATACACAAATAAGAAAAATAACCATCAATAATGAAATAACTTTTATGGTTTGGCCAAACCCTGCAACAAATGAATTGCATGTGCAGTTACCTGTTACCAAAAACTTTATTGAAATTATTGATGCAACCGGCAGGATTGTATTTAAAAATACCATTCATTCTGGTAGCATTGTAATACCTGTTAACAAGTTTGAGAGAGGCATATACATATTGAGGGTAAAGAATGATAAAGAGATACATACTGAAAGATTTTTAAAGGAATAGCGAATCGGGAATCGGGAATCGGCAATTGTAAAACCCTGTCGGCGGTTGCAAACCCCGACAGCGGTTTTTGTCAATGAGTGAATGAGTGAATAGGTGAATGTTTGAAGTCATAAATAACAGCTGATATCTGATGTCTGAAATCTGATATCCTGGATTAAGACTCAGCTTCCTTAAGTAATTCTTCAGCCTGGTTGATTGATCTCTTGTAGAATTTATATATCCATTTTGAAAAGAATACAAGGAATATATATCCAAGCGACATAGCGAAGATGAGAAAATACTTACTATCAGTAACATCTTTTTTGTAAAATAATTTTGGTAACAACATAACAACTCCAACCAATAATAAATAACCTAGAAAAGCATTGACACGTTGAAATTTTTGAAATCGTAATTTTTGAATAGCAAATTGCCTGATCGTTTCAGCATAGGGCCTGTTGAGATCGCCCTGCAGGCTGAGCCTGTTAAAACTCATTAAACCAATTGCTGCCATTACCAGCAACAATATGCTAGTACTAACACCAATTATTTGAAAAGGAAGTGTATCCAGTTTGCTGAAATTGAAAGCGATATAAAAAACGTTCAGCACACAAACGATGGCGCCAACCCATTCAGGATATTTTATTTTATTTATTTTTGAATCATATTTTTGTTGTGTCATTTGATCAATGATTTTATGTGTTAATTTATTTTGTTTAGAAGTTTGGTTGCTTACAGCTTCCCAGTCATTTTTCAGATCATCTAGTTCCATAATTATTGTTGTTTAGAAATTTGTTGTTTTAATTTTTCTTTTATCCGGGATAATTTTGTTCCCACATTTGTTTTTGAAATACCAACGATCTGTGCGATCTCTTCATGGCTCTTGTTTTCGAGGTATAACATGAGGACACCTTTGTCAAACAGGTTCAGGTCCTTAATATGTTTTTGTAATGTTTGTAATCTTTCTTCAACTTCATCACGTGCTGTTTCAGGAAAATTGAGGACATCTTCTCCGATTGGTATCTGGTTAACTTTTTTCTTCTTTTTCTTAAGATGAAAAATAGATACATTCATTGCCACCCTGTACATCCAGGTGCTTAAACTTGAATTTTGATGAAAGCTTTCAAATGATTTCCATAAGTTATAAATGATCTCCTGTACAAGGTCGTCCCTGTCCTCTTTACTGTCAGTGTAGAAGGAAGCTACTTTGTAAATCAGTCCCTCGTTCTCTTGTATGGCTTTTATAAATGCTTCCTTGTTTACCACTAAATCGTGTGTTTATAGTTCTTATGCTTTATTAGTGTATCATTTTTGAGAAAAATCACACTTAATAAAATATTTTTTATGAAGCGTTGTTAATATCAGGCTGACATTTTATTTAATAGCAGATTCCACTAATTCAAGTGAATCAGTTGGCCTACCTAAATTGATCAATAGCAGTTTTTTATTTTTGTTTGATACAAGCAGGTAATCAAATCCTTGTATTTGAAGGGTATCCTCCGCCAATTTCCAGGTTTTGGGATATATCATATCGCCAAAATCAAAAAGGTATCTTTTTATCGAGCCATCTGCTGATCTTCTGTAAGAATAATATTGACACTCACCAGTAACGCCAAAAAAATAAGAGTAGGACGGCGTTTTAAATATTCTTTTACCGTCTTTAATAACATCCCAATAGGTTCCTTTTCCGTTGGTAATTGTATCCTTATATTTTTTGTAATTACATGAATAGAAGTTAAACATTAAAAATAGTAGTATGAATGAACGCTTGTTCATGTTATTTAATCGCTTTATTATAGAACGAATATAATCCAGCCTCGACAAATCCGAATGAAAAAGAAAATGATGATTCATAAAGCAGAACTTCATTTGACAGAAATATTTAAAAGATAAAGCTTACTTTTTTAGATTATTACATCCTTTTTCTACAATAGGTTTTAACTCATCAATGACCATTTCTGTAATTTGTTTTACTTTTCAAAAAAATCAACCCAGGTCATGCGTCAATGTTATATCGTGATCATTATCTTCTTTTGAAACTGGTAATTTATAATAGTAGATCGCAAAGAGGGTTGTTGCACTATAAGAGATCAATAATTTAAAACCTACAATATCCATCCTGTTGTCAATTAATTTAACTATAACAATCATTGGTAATATAGTTAATACCAATCCTAAAATGGCCACTCTATTTTTTCTTTTTTTGATTGTCCATTTCTTTTTAATTATCCTGACAACAATAAATCGAAAAATAAAAAAACTTATCAGTGAAGGAATATATGAAATCCCTACGATCAGTATCCACATTAAAACGATTCCAAAAACCCTATTCCCCGGGCTTTGCCATAATTCGTCCTTGTTAAGGATCATGAAAAAGAACGGTGAGAATAACAAACTCGTGAGCCATGTGTTCCAGGAATAATTATGTGCATCCTTTTTCATTGGAGGATAGGCTGTTTGTATAATGATTGATTTAAAAAATCGAACATGATATCTTACATTTTTGGTTCATTGAAAGGATGTAATTTAAATTGGCCAACAAAACTTCTTTAATGGGTATCATTTATTCTTTTACTTCCCGGGCTGTAGATTGTGTTTATAATTCCTCAATGATTGAATTTCCCTCAGAGCAATCCCCCGAGGTCCATTGCCAGGATTCATGCAACCTTATTTTTCCATTTGGCAAAATTTCCGGCCTTGAATTACAGGTGCCTGTCATCAATTCATTTTTATCATTTATCTGTAGGTAGCGCATTTCTATTGCAGCTTGCTCATCTACAATTCCAATCAAATGTCCATGTTTTATTTTACCACCAGAATAGGTTGAAGTTAAAATATTTTCTGTTTGCTTATAGTGGAAAATTGTTTCTACAGAAGTTTCACCATTTTCTGTATTGCTTACCGGCCTGAAGGTTTTATTATTGTAATTGATCATTGGTAAATTTTATGAACGAGTATAGTTTGTTTGTGCATTTGCTGTAATCCCAAAAAACAGGATTAATATGAATAAAAAGGTTCGCATTAATCAACGCTTTTTTTTCTTCGATACTTTTGCAATCTTATTATATTCCATTGCAAGATCAATCCAGTATGCTAATTTATTTTTTGTGTTCAATACATTTAGATCAACAAAAACATAACCTTTCATTACTCTGCCTGTAAAATCCATTGGTTTGCAACCATCTTTTTCCATTACTTCATCATATACAGCAGGATCAAGCCGCACCATCAACCTTTTGCTTTCAACAGCAACACACATTTTATCATTTACCATAAAGCAAAGGCCGCCAAACATTTTCTTTTCTTCAATGTTTTTGGTAGTGAGCGATATCCTCTCTCTAACCCGATCAGCCATCTTTTCATTGTATGCCATTCCTGGTAATGTTTTGAAAATTAAAATTATGAACGATCTGTAACATGCCTATATTCTATCAACAAAGATCAACCATCCATCAACGAATATTTCAATTAATGCCACCAGGTTCCATATTGTTTTGATGTCCATTTATTATTTTCTTTTGTGAATACAATTGTATTACCAGTACCACAAAGTCCCGGGCAAAGGTTTTCAATCATCATGATCGCTTTTCTTTTATCAGCTGAAAAAATTGGAACTGAAAAGGAATACCAGTTTTTATTATTCATAGATTTAAACCCTAACCTCGAAATATCCCATTCAAATGAATCTAATTTTTCTTTTTGCAGCAGCATAGAATTTCTATCAGTATTTGTAAGGCATCGTTCGGGTTCCACGCTAAGTTTAATCGTTTGCCATTCGTTGATATTGATGGGTTTTGATTTTTCTTTTTTCTTTATCAAAAGACGGCTTAAATAGTCTTTATCTTCTTGTCCAGGGTCACATCTTTGTTCAGGTACCGTAGACAATCCATAGCTTAAATCAAGTTTTTCTTCAACGATCACGATTTTCATGAAGTCATAAATGTATTGATTTGTCGTGTCCCGTTTTCCCGCTGCTGGTGGAGTATTAAAGGCCGTTGTTATCGGATCGGAATGTGTTGTAAAATGTATATCATGCTCTTTGTTTGATTGGCCGCAACCAAACATGATAATAACTAGTGTAAAATAAATAATCGTTTTCATCGGTTACTGCTAAGTGCATGAATGTTAACCCGGGTATTTAGTCTTCGTGTATTTCATTGAATTGTCTATCAGTTTCAGCAATACAACTATATCAATGTCTTCCAGTTTTTTAATATGTAAACAACCGCCACTTAATTTATGGCTGCCTAATTTTTTGATCAGTTCTTCTTTTATGTCGCTAAGGTATATCGTTATCGAACTGGCTCTCGGCGAAAATGCAACAAGTGGTGCATCGCCTTCACGGCCACTTTCATATTTATAATGATAACTTCCAAAACCAACAATGGCTGTGCCCCACATTTTTGCTTTCATCTTTGTGTGTTTGGAAAGCAAATCAACAATTGCTAAACAGTCTTTGCGTTTGTTTTCGTCTTTTACTGTCTTTAAAAAATCAGCAACACTATCGTTATTTTCGACCGTTTTATTTTGTGCCTTTGCCATAAAATTATTTTGTTTGCTTTTTTTAAATTTCCATGAGATGCCCTTTTGTTTCAGCCATTCATTTTACCATTCGCAATTCTATCAGTCTTTTTTATCGTCATATATTTTATCCATTGCTTCTTTTGTTATTGCTTTAAGAACATCTTCTTTACAATTTCAAATGGAATAATAATTTATATTAAAAGATAACTTTGTATTTGTTACTGTTGGTTTAATATAATAATCGGATTTATAAAAAGTGATTTCAGGTTGAGCCTTAAGAAGAAATGAAAATTTATATTTCATTTGTCCATAGCATATTACTGAAATAAAAAGAAACGATAATAGTATTATATTTCATGATCGGTCGGAATTGTTTAAAAGTATGGTGGTAGAGTAATAAAGCTAAAATTGCAACGGATTTTTCTAAACCAATTTACACTTTTTTATTTAACCAGATACCCAAATTCAATTGCCCGGGAAATGTAAATGTTCCTGAATGTTCTTTATATGCTCCCGACGAACTATATGCCAAAGTGCTTTTTGCAAAGAGGTAACCTACTCCAAGGTTAAGATCAAAACTAAAACGGCGCTTGTAATTTCTTTGCATACCCCATGCTACACCTACTGTATTAAGTGCTCTCCGTTTATCTTCATCGTAATATGAAACGGCGATCCTTCTTTTCGAAAAAACGTCCTGGTAAATAGCAGCTAAATAGTTTGCACTATTCATATCCGTTCTGGCGCCTTTTCTGTCACGTCTTTTTAAACTATAGTAATAGCGGTATTGTATTGTAAACGCAGGGTCAAAATAAAAGGTTGAAGTATTTCCTCCGTAATCTGAAAATTCAATTGTTCCCGAAGTATTCATGAATGCCTGGATATAGATGGTTTGACGCTTTGCGATACTCTTTTCATAACTGGCGCCGGGATTTATGAATGTAATTTTTGTAACGTTTGTTACAGTTGCATCGCCTTTGTCTTGCGAAAAACAATTTGTATTTAATAACAGCAATGAAATGAATAGGGTTTTGGCTGGGTTCATTTTTTTTGTTTTTAATGTATAAACTAAATTAGGGAATTTGATTTGATAATTTGATAATTTGAAGATTTGAAAATTAGTTGATAAAAGTCCTTTATTATTTTAATTGCTGTAATACCCAAAGTAGGGATTCATTTCCAAATCTTAAAATTTCCAAATCTTCAAATCATTTCCTTTTTAATTAAAAAAAGAAATACATCGCAAAAATAAAAAAAGCGCCCAGGGCAGCACCTGTGATGATCGTGGCTTGCATTTTTTGTTTATTAATGTTAAATATCGCTCTCATGTTTTGCTTGCACATAACATATACCATCCCCGAATAAAATAAAACAGCAATAACATCATTAGCCGGAGAGGGACGGAAGAAAAGAAATTGACTTTTGCTGGATAGCCATTTGACAGATTCATATAATGCGACAATACTTAAAATCACATTCACGGCTGAAAAAAAACCAAGTATGATCCAGCCCGTTTGTTTTCGCATCCAAAATAAAATGCTTCCAACAAGTGTAAATAGAATAGGAAAAATATAACCGGTATAGAGAAAAGTATAATCCGAATGGCCTTTTATTGTATCTAAAATGATCCCGAAATTATGTACAAACCGGTAAAGCCCAGACCCCAAAAAAATGATACTGATAATGCGAATGATTTTTTCTATGGAAGCAGTAGTTTCCTGGATAGGATTTATTGTATCTAACAATACATTACCTGTATCACGTATTTTAGATTTAAATAATTCCGTTTTTTCATTTTTCTTTTCTTTGCCTGATAAAATGGATCTTGCTTCCCCGATTGCAGTTTCCGATAATTGTCTGGATCTAAATTCAAGCTTTGCAGCGTCTAATGCTGCAGGTTGATAATGTGAAGGATGATCCAGTATTTCCAGCAGTTCGGAGTTGCTGACGTTTTTGTATCGCTCTGCGAAATCTTTTATGCTATCCATTATTTTTATTAATCCATTTTAATGTTATTCTTTTTTAGTAGAACCTGTTTTCCTTTTTATAAATTGAGTAAAAGAACTAAAATAAAAATGCGTTACAGAAAAAGAAACTGTAAACCAACCGGCACATAGCATTTTAAAATTAGGCCTTTGCTCCATGATCTCTTCGCCATTTACGATGTTTATTTCGGATGCTATAAAATGAAGGTTTATTGATAACAAACATAAAATTATTCCCACTATGAACAGTGCCAGGCAAATGTAAGGGCGGTCATACCAATATTTAAACAATGATGGTATCAGTCTAATCGGCAATCCTATTAAAAAAGAAAAAAGAATTGTACTTATCACCAATACAGGTGCAAGGATGAAAAAATAAACCAGTTCATTTACTGCATCGGCCTCCACATACCTACCTGGCCCAAGGAAAAGATATAGGGCTGATAACATTATGATGGCAAGCAGAATTCTGCCGAAAAAAGAAGGGAATGAGAGGTTGTTTTTCAATGTTAAAGGAGAATGGTGAATAGTGAATAGTGAATAGTGAAAACGCAAAGCTTTTGTTTTTTATTATAGCGATATTAAAATTGCGGTAATTAATTAAAAACTCCAAAGATTTCACCATTCACCATTGACCATTGACCATTCACTCATTCACCCCTTTCCATTCCTGTATTCTCCAACAATACGCCATAAACAAAAGCATTCTTATATTTTTTTAATCCCAATTACTTTTTCGCTATCAAAAACACAACCAGCATCAATAAAATTAACCCATTCGAAAAAATCAACAGCCTTGTTGCAGCATCATACTTACCATTGGAGTATTTGTTTAAAAAATATAAAATGTAAGAAATAAATAATAGCACAGGATAGGTGAAAATACTGATACGATACCATGGGGCATGTAGATGATCCCATATTCTTGTTTTAAATTTCTGCTCCAGTAATAAATTACTAACATGAAATAACAATAGGATTGTGGCCAGGATAGCGAAGCCGAGGGAAATATTTTTGCCAGTTAATTTTTGCATTATTTTTTTGATGTTAAACCCAATAGATTTTCAAAACAGGTTAAATCTGTTAACTCTTTTTAGCTTTAAATGATTCCCTTATTTCCCCAGCCTCATTTTTTCCACATAAACCACAAAATTCAGCTTCATTGTATTTATTGCCGCACCAATTGCATCCTGTCGGATTGATCAATGGAAATAACCTAAGAACAAAATGTCCAAAAAAGGGAGTGAGCAATATGCAGATCAATAAAGCAAGAAAAAAATTCAACTTTCTTTTCCGGCTTTCCTGCACGCACATTAAAAGTATTAAGTAAATATAAAACAGTATGAAAGCGATGATCAATAATATTTGCATAAATTATTTTTATGGAATTAGACCTAACCCGTTTTCAAAACAGGCTAGCTCTTCTTTAAAACATATGCTTTCCTTATCAAATCCAATTTTGGAAACAGCGCTAAATACTTTTCCCTGTTTGAACTTAATGAATCATACACATCCATTGTTTTATTTCCATATTCAGGATATATCTTTTCCACTACATCCATTCCATTTATTACGGTACCCAATACCGGGAAGCCAATTACTTTTTCATAGTTCACCGTATCAAGTCTTGAATTATCTTTAAGATTAATGAACAGGTCATTGCCCCTTGTATCTTTTCCCGATCTTGCAAAACTCACCATACCTTTTAAATTGCTTTTGATAACAGGTTCATCAGGCACTTTAAATTTTTCCCAGTTTCTAATTACTGATGTATCAATATTTCCAAACTGAACAACGAAGTTTGCAACAACCCTGTATAAAAGTACATTGTCATAAAAATGATGATTAAGTAATTGGTACAATCTATCAGCAGCCTGTGGCGACCATGCTCTTGTTACTTCAATATCAAAATTTCCTTTTGTTGTTTCAAAGTGGGCAATGAAAGTAGGAGGGGATGTTTGCTTTGTCCAGGAGGAATTGAACGTTTTTTGGCTGCAGCCAGCAACAAAGAGTATTGTTATAAATATGAGTAAATATTTCATGTAACGGTTTACCTATTATGACCTTATTATTTATATCGTTAAAGGCTGATGTAAATTAAGATGAGAAATCCGGGAAAATAATTTCTATTTTAATTGTTGTGCTGAATGATGGATACGAATTATTCCAATTTGAAGAGGAGAAATTTGATAAATTATTCTATAATTTCCTTCTATTAATTCCCTAATGGTTTCAAATTCCGGAACGACTCGTCCTGAATTTTGGAGGCTTTCAAATTGATCAACCCTTTGAATGATTTTTCAATAAGACGCTCTGCATAAAGTTTTGAATCCTTGGAAATATATTCATGAATTAACTGCAAATCTTCAATAGCTATTTCTGTCCAAACTATTTTTACCATTTTTTAGGCATTTGTTTTACTTTTTCATGAGATACAGTTTTCCCTTTTTTAATTGCTTTAAACCTTTCTCTATTTTTTCAACAAATACCAGTTTTTCAATAAGGTCATCTAACTCGAATTCACTTGGAAACTCATTTGCTGTATCAATTACTTTATCCTTTTTCATTTAATAAAATTTCGAATTGTAAGATACTCAATTTCCTTTAAATTTTCTATAGCTTTCTGCTAACGGTTACAATAATTACGATCATTCAAACTTCCGGTCATCATGTAAGTTTTTGTTTAAGCTGTTGGGCAAAGCTAATTCATTGTAGAAATGAAAATAAGACCCAAAAGGTTTTTAAAACCTGTTAGGTCTTTTCGAAAGTTTTAAGTGTCTCATCAACTAAATGATCTATCATTAAAAAATTTTTTGCAAGATTTACAATTGTATTTTCCATGTTTTCAATATTCAATGGCACCCAACCTTCCATCAACGTTAGCGGTCCGAAGTTTACACTCACATTTTCCCAATGCTGTTCCATATTTTTAAATTTATTTCTAAAGCGATCTGCAAAATCCCTGCTTGTAATGGAATAACCTTTTAGCTGCCTCAGTTTTAATGCGTGAATATTATAAAATATCTTTTTCTCTTGCATAGTTTTATCATTTATCCAAATAGAAAAAAATAGCTTTGTTTTTGTACTTGCTTCTTCTTCACCATTATTCATCCAGCTCTTTTTAAATAGTTTCAAAAAAACAGAATCTACATAAATACCCACGCTAACTTCAAGTTTGTTTTTGTGTAATATTTTTTTGTCAAGGCGATCGGCTGAGTTGTGAAATTTAGTGAGGAAAAAATTGTAGTCCATGTTTCAAAAGTTGAAATGTTTTACCAACCTAATCCGTTTTCAAAACAGGTTAGGTGTGTTCAATCAAAATAAAATAGATTTCATATTTTTGTCTTACTTTGTATCTCCGAAAATGTATTCATACTTTTTTGAATAATCTTCCTTTTCAATAAAATGTTTGCGCTTATGATCATATAAAAAAGTGTATGCTGCAGGAATTGTTTTGTAAGGATTGTCAAGCGAATAATCCACTTCTTTTCCATTTATTGTTTCATAATCATACCAATCTCCCTGTTTCGTCCTGCCTTGGATTAAAACAATTTCGCCGTAAAATGTAATGTCTTTGTAGCCATCATTATTTGCATCCGATATTTTGTAATGAAATTCATAGGGTTTGTTTACGCAGCAATCTTCGTTGCTGTCATAGGTTTTGGGATAATATCCTAAAAAGCCATCAAGGATATTTTGTAAAGTGTCACAATTTATTCTGTAAATTTCATGCCCTCCATTTCCATGTCCTGTTGATGATACCTGTATTAAAAATGGATTGTCATTTGGAAATATCTTTACAATGTCTATTCGAATCGCAGATAAGATATCTATTAGCTTCCCTGAAGTATTAAATACAATTTGGTATTTCCATGGGAATGCACAAGTTGGCCCGTCAGAGTAATCATATTCTACTATGTAAAATTCTTTATTCGAACCATATAATTTTGTCTTTTTGAAAAAATTGATTTTTTCTTCTTCAATACGGTGTTCATCAAGATGGCAATTTTCTTTTAATTCTTTAATGAAATTAGGCGTGTCAGAAATAACCGGGAACTTTTTTACTAAATCGAATGAAGTGGTTTGATAATCATTTTTTTCAAGCGTATCAATCGTTACTGAAGCTATTTCTTTTGAATCATCATTTTTGAGGGTAGTGTCGGTTGTAGTTATTGTATCAGTATTATTTACAATAACTTTTTTTTGCTTGCCTTCTTTGCAGGAAATCATTAAGACCAATATAGATACAAGGGAATATTTCATTACTAAAGGAGCCAAGAATTACATAGCTGCAACTGTAAGTTACTTGATAGCCTGAATGAAAACAAATGTTTGCAATTCTCTATTTTAAAGATCTAACCCGTTTTCAAAACGGATTAGGTCTTCACGCTTCCGCTCTCGCAAAGCCCACCGTTTCCCTGTACAATTGTGGAGATACTTCCGCATTGATCTTAAAAAACCTGCTGAAATAATATTCATCGTCATAACCAAGACTGTACGCAATTTCTTTTACGGTTTTACTTGTTAGGTAGAGTTCTCTTTTTGCTTCTATAACGATCCTTTCATTGATGAGACTGGAAGGCGTTTTATTAAAATGAGATTTGGTAATTTTTGCGAGTGCTTTTGGAGAGATATAAAGCAACTCGGCATAATCAGCAGGGGAGTGTTTTGTTTTATAATTATTTTCGATGGCATCTTTTAGCTTCTGTAAAATAAAAGGTTCTTTGTGCTCCTTTAATTTTTCTGAAGCTAGCGGTTGTTGTTCTATTTTTAATCTTGAGGCAGTTATTAATATAATTTTTAAATAAGAAACAAGCAATTCATATTGTGCAAGTACAGGATTTTGCATTTCTGTTTCTATTTGTTGAAACAACATTTTAAAAGCAGCTTCTGAAACATCATCTACTTTTATAAATGGTGGTTGATATACATTATTATACAATACACCATTACTTCCTATTTCTTCCTGGTGCTTATGAATACAAAAAAATTCGGGGTGAAAATAAATCGCTTTGCCTTTGATTTGTTTTTCAGCAGTGATCATAAATGGCTGGTAAGGTGAAAATGCCATCAGCGAATTTTTAGTAAAATCATATGCTGCAAAATCTGCTGTTAATGTTCCTTCACCATCTGTTATCCATATCAATGAAAAATAATTGTTTCGCTGTATAGATTCAAAGAAACCATTATCATCAAAGGAGAAGAGTTTAAAAACAAGATTCCCGTTTTGAGGATTCATGAATGTAAATGCAGATTGATTAAGCATTGAATTTATTTTTATGTAAGTTAAAACAGTTAAGGTTCCTGCAAGTGTATTATTCTGATTGGTCATTAATATTACTTTGTCAGCCTGAACTTGCAGAAGGCGATTCACTTTCCTAAACTGTTTTCGACAAGCTCAGAATGACATTTTATTTATAGAGAACTTTTAATTTCTAAATGGTATTAGTTTTCACTGTACTTCCTGAAAATAACGGTAGCGATATGTCCACCAAAACCGAAAGTATTACTCATCGCATAATTAATTTCTTTTGAATGCGCTTCTCCTAATATTATTGTGAACTTATCTTTAAATGCTTCTGCAACTTCCGTTGTATTAATTGTTGGTGGAACAATTCCTTTGTTGATTGCCTTTACACAAATAATTGCTTCAACAGCACCTGCAGCTCCCAACAGATGCCCCGTCATCGATTTTGTACCGCTTACATGAAGTGTTTTTCTTTTTCCAAATACCCTTTCAATTGCTTTTAATTCACTTTCATCACCAAGTTGTGTTGAAGTAGCATGTGCATTTACATAATCAATTGCTGTTGCATCAATACAGGCATCTTCAAGTGCATCCATCATTCCCAAATAAGCGCCTTCACCTTCGGGATGCGTGCCGGTAAGATGATAGGCATCAGCAGCCATGCCTGTTCCAATTATTTCTGCCAATATATTTGCGCCCCTTTTTATAGCAGCTTCTAAACTTTCTACGATCAACGCACCTGCACCTTCTCCAATTACAAAACCATCCCTGCAAATATCAAAAGGACGGGAAGCTGTTTGCAGACTTGCATTGTTTGTTGATAAAGCTTTTGATGCATTGAAACCACCAATAGAACTTTCATTAATCGGCGCTTCTGAACCTCCTGTTATGATCATATCGGCCTTGCCTAGACGAATATAATTATAGGCGTCGATCATCGCATTGTTGGAAGAGGCACATGCAGATACCGTAGAGAAATTTAACCCACGCAAACCATAACGAATAGAAATTATTCCCGAAGGAATATCTGCAATGATCTTTGGAATAAAGTATGGATTGAATCTTGGTTGCCCATCGCCCCTGGCAAAATCAATCACCTGCTCCTGGAAGGTTTGTATTCCACCATTGCCCGAACCCCAGATAACGCCAATTTTATTTTTATTCAGTTTGTCAAAATCAATGTTTGCATTTTTAATTGCTTCACCTGCTGCGGCAATGGCATATTGTGTAAACAGGTCGTACTTGCGTGACTCATTCTTTTCAAAATAATTGTTTGCAACAAATCCTTTTACTTCTGCTGCAAATTTTGTTTTGAAATTTGTAGTATCAAATTTAGTAATCATGTCAACGCCACTTTTTCCTGCGGCAATGTGCTTCCAGAATTCCTCCACCGAATTTCCCAATGGCGTAATGGCTCCCATACCGGTTATCACTACCCGCTTTAAATCTTTTATCATTTTATTGAGTATTTGCTGTTATTTCTTTCAACTTTCCCTTTAGTGTTTTTACTTCTTCTTCCAGCTTTGCTATGTGACTGCGTTGCAAAGCAAATGCTTCTTCTATATCATCAACCGTATAAGGGGGCGTAATGTGTTGAGGACAATTCCAATCATATGCCTCTATTTGAAGGATCATCATCCTTTCAGGCCGGAATTTATATTCACTCAGATCAAGTGAATCATACAAAGCTTTATCATCTTTTAGTTCCACTATTTCTGCTTTGGCTAAGATCTTCAATCTTGTTCTTGATGGATAATCCACCATGATAAGTGCAACATTATTGTTGGTTGCAATATTGCCAACAGAAATGTATTGCATGTTTCCTTTAAAGTCTATAAAGCCAATGCGTTTTGCATCCAGCACTTTTACAAATCCTTTAGGCCCGCCACGATGTTGTATGTAAGGAAATTTATTTTCTCCAATAGAAGCCATGTAAAAACTATTCTGCTGGCTGATGAAATCAATTTCATTTTCTGTCAGTCCATCTATATAAGTATCCTTTTCCATGCGGGCATAACTTTTCCTGCTACCCATCTTTTCCTGCATTTCTTTCACAGCATCTGTAAAAGCAAGTGATGCGAAATTCTTTGCCATGCTATTATTTTTATTCGGTTATTTTTTTAACTGCTTCACAAGGTTCGGTATTGTCCCATTTTAGAAGCTGTCAGGCTGAGCTTGTCGAAGTCGGCATATTTTTCTAAAAAAAACCGCCTTCGACAGGCTCAGGCTGAAAATTATTTATCTTAGAATGACAATTATTTAAATAAGAAACATCAAACTGCGACAATACTGTAGGTTCTGTTGTTGAAGAAATTTGGCAAACATGTTTTAAGATACATTTTTTATTATCCTGCGCTAAAACTTCATCCCAAAAACGATCACCACATTCGTCGCAGATCACTACTTCATTATTTTCGGGATCAGTGTTCTTTTTAATTGCAGTGTTCACACCTGACGAAGTCAATGCATCATCAGTTTCTTCTTTTATTATCTCTTCTGTTGTCATAAAACTTATTTAAACTTCCTGTCTTTTTCTTCTATTTCAAGATCATTGATGCTGGCGTATCTTTTTGCCATCAATCCATTTTCGTCAAATTCCCAATTCTCATTGCCATAAGCCCTGAACCATTGGCCTGCATCATTCTGGTATTCGTATTCAAAGCGAACTGCCATGCGGTTTTCCCGAAAGCCCCACAATTCTTTTTTAAGTGTATAATTCTTTTCTTTCTCCCATTTCTTTGTGAGGAATGCTACAATTTCTTCCCTGCCATTGATAAAATCTGTACGATTGCGCCATTCGCTGTTTTCCGTATAAGCTTTCGATACCCTTTCCGGGTCCTTGCTGTTCCAGGCATCTTCAGCCAGTTGTACTTTTTGTTTTGCAGTCTCTAAATTGAATGGCGGAAGTGGAAGTCTTTGTTCCATGATTTTTATTTTTTATTAATGAAGAAAATGTCCAGGTAAATCAAAATTTATAACATCCTTTAATTTAAAGACACAAAGTTGCAACAATACAGCTCGAAAAAAAATGGAGTATGAGCGCAAAAGGATGGACAATTTTCCCCGGGAGGTTTTTAAAATATTTAAATATTCAATATTCTAAGAAAATACAATCCGTTGAATATTGAATATTGAGCGTTAAATATTGAAAATTTATTTCATTGAAGACAAACAAAAAAAACTACGGCACTTTAATTACTCATTAAACTACCACTTCTTCATTGATAGCTACTGCTATTGGAAAATCTACTGGAACCTTAGTGAGGTTGTGCAGGTAATTCATGGCAGTCTTATCGCTTATTTGCAGGATCAGGTCAACCAGGTTTTCATCGGTATAACCTTGTGCATAAAAATTGTCAACTAAAAATGCATCGGCATTGCCACGATTTTTTGTAATACTTTCTGCCAATTGAACCAATGCATTCAGTTTTGCACCTGTAGCTTTTCCTTTGCGGATATCGATTAATTGTTCATCACTGAAGCCATTCATTTTTCCAATAACGGTGTGTGCGCTTTGACAATACACACAACCATTTACCTGGCTAACGATCAGGTTCACGGCTTCTTTTTCTTTGTTGCTTAATGTTGTTTTTGCATTTTGATAAGCAAGATACCTTCCGAGGCCATTACTCGAATATGCAATCGTTGCATATAAATTTGGAACAAAACCCAATGCCTTATTAAGGCTGTCGAAAATAACCTGGTTTGCGGGTGCAACTTCATCTCTGTTAGGAACTGTGAACTTTTTCATTTTTATTTTTTTAATGTTGTTGTCGTTATTGACAATGCAAAGATGCCGCGGGAATAAACCTGAAAAAATGGAGAATGAACGCAAATGAATGGATAATTTTCCTGGGAGTGTTTTTATCAACGGCAATGATTGGAACGCAGAGGTGAGATGCTGCGGATTGTCACGGATTTTATTTTTTTGATTCCGTGGTCGGTGTCTTCACGATAAGTGTTCGGAAGATTTTAAATCCTGTTTTAGAATAATGGCTTTTATTGCGTAGTGGGATTGCAAGAAGGATGATACGGACTGGGCGGATGATCACGAATTTATTTTTTGTTCCAAAAAAAATCGGATGCCCTACAAATATGCTTGTTTTAAATGCTTTTAAAGATTATATCTATTACATATCTACAATATTTGCGAAGCAAATATTAAATCCGTGATCATCCGCGTTCCAATCATTGGCGTACATAAAAAACTTCCGAACAGTTGTGGTGTCTTCACCGATCACTAGAGAAATCGGAAAATGGTTGGTGAAGACACTAACCATGAGGTAAAATAGTAAGCATACTTTCAGTCAGCGTTTTTTCCATGAGAAATTTTGATTCCGTGGTCGGTGTCTTCACCGACCCTTAGAGAGAAATTTTGAATTCTTTTTAACGGAAAATTCGTTTTGTAACATATTTATAAAAATTTCAAACTCTGATAATAACTTTTTGGCTTTAATGGAATTTGACTTTCCTGGTTGAAAATCTGATTTCAAAGCTTTAAAACTTGTATATTTTGTCAACTTTTTCATAATTAAAGTACTGTTGCATATCTGACTGATTTTTAAAACCTGTTAGATCTTATAAACATAATTTATGCTTTAAACTATGATATAAAAATAGTAAAATCCCTGCAAGTTAAGTTGGAAAATTAGTTTCGATTTATTTGCAGCTGCAGACCCGACAGGGTTTTAAAATCTGTTAGGTCTTACGACGATGATCAGCATTTTTTGGAACAAAAAAATAAATAAGTGTTCATCCCTGTCTGAATGGCTTCAGCCAGGCAGGCGCCCAGTCCGTGTCATCCCCGAAATAATCGGGGCAGGCCGCTTTCCAATCCCCGTGGTGAATCTTTAAGTATTTTACCAATACTGTTTCTTATAAAATCGTTTTCATCATACACACACTATTCTCTACATTTTCATACTGCCCATAATTTTTTATGATATTATATCCCGCTTTTTCATACAACCTTATTGCCTCAGGTTGTTTTTTTCCTGTTTCTAAAATGCATGCAGGATAATTTAATTCGGCTGCCCACAATTCCAGTTCTTTTAAAATGTTGAGCCCGATGCCATGTCCCCGGTATTCGGGATGTACAAACATTCTTTTGATCTCAACCTTTTTTTCATCGTATGGTTTGAAAGCACCGCAGCCGATTGGCTTATTATCAATATAACAAATGATTACATTTTTAATCGTATCAATTTTATTGAACTGTGCATAAAAACCATGCTCATCGCCATCTCTTATTGCAAGGTCTTTGTCAAGCAAGGCAACAAGTTCCCTGAAGCCATTATCATCAGAAGTAGTTCTATTGAAAATTGTCATAAATTATTTTTTAATAAAACGAATATACAACGCTTCCGGTTGGACGCAGTAATTAAGCTTTTCCCCATTTTTTTATATCCGGTTTCCTCATTTGCCAATTGTTACCAGCATCGGAAATCAAATATAATAAATCAAATGTCAGCTAAGAGACTGAATTAATAATATTAAAAAAAGCTACATAATATGGGAACATCTGATTTCTGAAATCTGAAATCATGTTTTCTCGAACAGCGAAGCCATCCCAACTTTCCCATTCAGCTTTGCATCTTCATAAGGATTGAATCCGCGTTTGTCCTTAATTGTCGCATCTGCTCCATGTTCTAAAAGAAACGGTATCATGTCAACATTACCATGCCCCACAGCAAAATGCAAAGGCGTTGCTCCCTGGTCTGTTTGAAGATTGGGATTTATTTTTGTTCCGAAAATTGAATTAAAAAAACCAGCTTTCTTTGTAAATAAAAGTTTTACCACATCAAAACGATTTTCCCCCACAGCAAGGTGCAATGCAGTTTGACCAATGATATCCTGCTGATTAAGGTTTGCATTTCCTGCAATTAACTTTTGAAGCATTTCCATATTACCTGTTCCTGCACAAATGAGCAACGGCGTTTGTCCATTGAAGTTAGCGGATTCAATATTTGCTTTTGCATCCATCAAAAAATCAGCGATAACATTATTTTTTAAGTTAATGGCCATTAATAAGGGAGTATCTCCATTGGGCATTCTTGAATCTATATCAATTCCTTCGTTCAGGCTTTTTTTTACATTGACTAAATTCCCATAGTAAACAGCATTGTGAAGATTGCTGAACAACGTACCTTCTGTAGTAAAAACAAGTTCATTTTTTGATAAGTTGTATAACTCAACAATATCAAAGTAATCGAGTTTCATGTAGCCGGGGCTATCATGTTTGAAATTCAATACATCTCCTTGTTCATTGGTTTCAAATTGCAATTCGGTGACAGTAGTGGATGTGGTAATACCGCTAAATTCAGATCGGGTCTCGCCTTTAGCCCTGTATTTGGTACTAACGTTCAGCAGTATATCTTTAATGTTCATCTGGTGGATCTTTAATCTGATGAAATTTGAGGCTCAGAATATGATGCAATATCGGGATGTTTCGCAATATGGATATTAGGAAATGATTTTTTAATAATTAGTTGAACCAGCCGTGCGGGCGTGTCATCCGGGTATCTATCATTAGGGCTGATCAATATTTTAAAGTATTAAAAATCTTCCGAATACTTACCTTGTTTCACCGAGCACGGTACGACTACGGAAATGGTTGTTGCGGACACCTGCCATGTATGAAATATAAAGTGGTTGGTGTTGACACCAACCACTCATTAAAAGTGATATAATACAGCATCCACCTAAAAAAATCCCTCAATCCCATATCCCTTAATCCTTCAATCCTAGTATCCTTCAATCCCTTAATCCCTCAATCCTGGTACCCTTCAAACCTTCAATCCTCCAATCCTAGAATCCTCCAATCCTGGTACCCTTCAATCCTTCAATCCTCCAATCCTAGAATCCTCCAATCCTAGAATCCTCCAATCCTGGTACCCTTCAATCCTTCAATCCTTCAATCCTCCAATCCTAGAATCCTCCAATCCTGGTACCCTTCAA
>JBDTLP010000052.1:0-33524 GCA_039934735.1 Ferruginibacter sp.
CAGACGGTTTTTGGCATTTCAGAATTTGTTGGACAAACAAAGAATCGGGAGACGCCTGGACACCTGTTTTTCAACAAGACCCAAATGGTCAGGCAATGATGAACGCTTTGGATTTTAGCAGTGTAAGACAAGAACATTACACAGTAATAAATCCGTAAATAATATAAATTAAAACCGCTACAAAGTTTCTTGTTTTCGGACAAGAAACTTTTTTGTATTTTATCGACTTGAAAGTAGAACTGAAAAACACTACGCCTAATATTAAGTAAAAAAGCCGCAAGCCACCCCATAAAAGTACCCCATTAAAAATACTTTAACGGGGGCTTTCGGTTATTGCTTATTGACTGCTTTCGCAAAGCCACCACGTTATCAATAAGCGGGCAGCACTTCAATGATTTGCAATGACCAATAACCTTAAATCTGAATTTATTTGCTATTCAATGTGTAGAACCCGAAATTAAATATTTTTCCACTAATAGAAATAACGCCACTAATAGAAATAAACGCATAAAAAAAGGGGCGTCAGCCCCATTTATATTTTGATTTTATACTAGTTTATATTTATTGAAACGGCGATATCGTTGATCGCTTCATCATCATCAAATCATCAAATTTTCAAATCTTCAAATTAATAATCTCCCAAAGTCTCCGGCAACTGCGCCAATGCCTTCTTCAACTGCTCGTCATTTGGAGCAATTCCATGCCACTCATGGCTTCCCTGCATAAAATCTACACCATGGCCCATTTCTGTTCTCATTAGTATAACAACGGGCTTTCCTTTACCGGTTAATGTTTTTGCTTTTTCGAGACCTGCCACTACAGCATCTACATCATTCCCTGCCATTTCCATTACTTCCCAGTTGAATGCTTCAAATTTTGCATGAAGGCTATCGAGTGCCATTACTTCTTTGGTAGTGCCATCAATTTGCTGTCCATTCCAGTCGATCGTAGAAATGAGATTATCCACTTTTTTAGAGCCGGCAAACATGATCCCTTCCCAGTTTTGTCCCTCGTCCAATTCGCCATCTCCATGTAATGAATAAACAAGATTGGTATCATTATTTAGTTTTTTTGCAAGTGCGGCACCAATGGCTACACTCATACCTTGTCCGAGTGAACCGCTGGCAATTCTTATACCCGGCAGGTGTTCATGCGTTGTCGGATGACCTTGTAAACGGCTATTTATTCTCCTGAACGTATTTAATTCGGGTACCGGGAAATAGCCGCTACGTGCAAGTGTACTGTAAAAAACAGGCGAAATATGTCCATTACTCAGAAAAAAAACATCTTCACCAATTCCATCCATCTTAAAATCGGGATTGTGCTTCATTATTTTGAAGTAAAGCGCAGTGAAAAACTCAGTACAGCCAAGGGATCCACCGGGATGGCCACTTTGAACTGCATGTACCATTCTTACTATATCTCTGCGTATTTGGGAAGCTATATCTTTAAGTTCTGCCATAACTGTTATCGTTTGTATTTCTAAATTTTGTAATTTGCCTGCAAACCTACTGTAATTCAGGTCAGGTTCAAAGAAAAAATGCCTTTGTAGCCGTACCTGATAATAAGTTGTGGATTAAACCGTTATTTTATAACTGTATTCATCGATTGTTCGCAAACAAAAAGTAGTTTTGTCATGACTTTACGAGGAACCTGTTACATATTTGTTTCTTTTTAAATTCTTTATCCAAAACTTAATTAATACTTTTGTAAACACTGGAACAATAAAATTCGGCATGGATAATATTTTACTTAGTGCAGTTTTATCTTTTATAATCACATTTTTTGCCATACCCGTAATTATCCAGGTAGCAAAGGATAAGAAATTATTTGATGAGCCAGATGAACGCAAAGTTCATAAAGCTGTGATCCCAACTTTAGGTGGTCTTGGAATTTTTGCCGGGTTTATAATTGCTACATTAATGGGTGTTCCGTCTGGCACTCCCGAACTTCAGTACTTCGCAGCCGCAGCCATCGTGGTTTTCTTTCTTGGAATAAAAGATGATATCCTTATTCTATCAGCCAGTAAAAAATTCATCGGGCAACTAATCGCAGCAGGCATACTTATTAAATTTGGCGGCGTTTCTTTAAATAATATGCATGGTTTACTGGGTGTTTATGAGATTCCTCATATGGCCAGCATTGCACTTTCATTATTTACCATCATTGTTATTACAAATTCCTTTAATCTTATTGATGGTGTAGATGGACTTGCAGGCAGCCTGGGTATTTTAACCACCATCGTTTTTGGAACTTATTTCTTTTATATCGGGCAGATCACATATGCAGTTATGGCATTTGCACTTGCAGGAAGCCTGATCAGTTTTTTAATCTACAATTTTTCTCCGGCAAAAATATTTATGGGCGATACAGGTTCACTCCTGCTCGGCCTCGTTAATTCTATATTGGTAATAAAATTCATCAACCTTGCAGGAAATCCAAATGGCTCTTTTCCAATAGAAGCCGCTCCTGCTGTAGGTTTTTCTATTTTAATGATCCCATTGTTTGATACACTCAGGGTTTTTGGTTTGAGAATATTTGATCGCCGTTCTCCATTTAGTCCCGACAGAACCCATATTCATCACTTTTTACTGGACCTTGGTTTTTCTCACAAAAAAATAACCCTTACCTGTGTATTTGTAAATATTGTTTTTATAGCAATGGCATTCAGTCTTCGCAGCCTTGGTACAACAACTGTAATGGGTATTTTATTATTGACTTCTATTGCTTTTATCGGGCTGATATATTTCCTTCGTCAAAAAAGCAAATCTGTAGTTGTTAAGAAATCTTCAGAAACAGAATTGATAAAATCACACAAGATACTTACGCTTGTTTCTGATACAGTAGAAGTTGATTGAGCTAGGAGCTGTTAGCTGCGAGCTATTAGCCAGGGCTCATTTATTGAAGTATTTCCTAAAAAATTTAAAAAAATCTAATTTAAAGTTCAACTTATAGCTTAATGCTTATAGCTAACAGCTCATGGCTAATAGCTTTCTTTTCTATAGCTTTGCACCCAATTCAAATTTTTATGGTAGCAGATCTAAATACAATATTGGCAGATACAGAGTCTTTAATGAATAAGGCAATTGATCACCTGGAAGCTGAACTGGTAAAGATCAGGGCTGGTAAAGCAAACCCTTCTATGCTGGATGGCATTATGGTGGATTATTATGGCAACCCCACTCCAATAAACCAGGTTGCAAATGTTACGGCCATGGATGCCAGGACGATCACTGTACAACCCTGGGAAAAACCGATGCTTGCCATTATTGAACGTAGCATCATTGCTGCAAATATTGGGATCAATCCACAAAATGATGGTAATGTCATTCGCCTGTTTCTGCCACCACTTACAGAAGAAAGAAGGAAAGAAATGGTAAAACGTTGCAATGGCGAAGGTGAAAATGCAAAAGTATCTATCAGGAATATACGCAGGGATGCCATTGAGCAAATAAAAAAATTGCAGAAAGATGGCTTGAGCGAAGACGAATGTAAAGATGCTGAAAAAGATGCTCAGGATAGAACTGATAAGTTTACGCTCATGGTTGAAAAACATCTTGCTGCCAAGGAAAAAGAGATCATGATTGTATAATGCAATTCGTAAATAAACAACATGCATACTGCTCGTGAAGGTTGGTTTTTTATATTTTCAATTCCTTTATACACGATCTTAATAGGAGGCGAAATTTTATTGAGCAATTGGTCAGGAAGTAAAAAGTATACGTTTAAGGCCACGCTCCAAAATGTTTATTTCACTATCATCAATGCAGGTCTCGACCTGTTTCTACGCTGGCTTTTTTATGTAAGCATTTTAATGTGGATGTACAATCATCATTTTTACAGGATAGAAAATGTGTATTTGTATTGGTTCACTTTATTGATACTGGAAGACCTTGCATTTTATATAGAACATCGTGTTGATCATTATTGCAGGATATTCTGGGCCGTTCATGTTACCCATCATTCATCGGAAGAATTTAATTTAACGACCGGATTTCGCTCTTCGGTATTTCAACCTGTTTATCGTTTTATTTATTTTATTCCCATCGCCTTGATGGGTTTTCATCCACTTGATATTGTATTCATGTATTCCATTACGCAAACTTATGGCATACTCGTTCACACAGAATATGTGAAGAAAATGCCGCGTTGGTTTGAATCCATATTTGTAAGCCCGTCTCATCACCGTGTTCATCATGCAAGTAATATTATTTATTTAGATAAGAACATGGGCATGTGTTTGATCATCTGGGATAAAATGTTTGGCACTTTCCAGGAAGAATTAGAAAGGGAACCCATAAAGTATGGATTGACAAAGCCTGTAGAAAATGATGCCAATCCCATCAACAGTATTTTTCATGAATGGAAAAACATCAATAAGGATCTTCATAAAAAAGTATCCTTCCGCACCAAATTAAAATATCTTTTTATGCCGCCTGGGTGGAGTCATGATGGTAGTTCTAAAACAGCGAATGAGTTACGAAAGGAGTTGGTTGACTGATTGAGCAACATCGATTTGAAAATTTGGTGATTTGAAGATTTGAAGGTTAGCTTTTTCATTTCAAACACTTTTAGAACAGTGACGTTTCTCCATTTTCAAATCTTCAAATTTTCAAATCTTCAAATTATCTTTGCTCTATGCAAATTTTCCCCGTCAACACAGAAGCCGCTGCTGACCTGTTTTTAAAAGTTCCCCTTGGTATTTATAAAAATGACCCCAATTGGATCAGGCCTTTGGACAAGGACATCAAAGAAGTATTTGATGAAAAGAAGAACAAGGCTTTTCGTTTTGGAAAAATTCAACGCTGGATATTAAAAGATGATGATGGAAAATTAACCGGGCGCATTGCAGCTTTTGTTTACTCAAAGTATAAGAATAAGGATGATGATATGAAAGTGGGCTGCATTGGTTTTTTTGAATGCATTAATGATACCACTTCTGCAGAGTTGTTACTCGACAATGCAAAACACTGGCTCATTAAAGAAGGCATGGAAGCGATGGACGGTCCGGTCAATTTTGGCGAACGTGACCGTTGGTGGGGAATGCTTACCATGGGTTTTACCGAACCGCTATATTGCATGAATTATAATCCACCTTATTATCAAAAACTTTTTGAAAATTATGGGTTCAGGGTTTTCTATAATCAAATTTGCCTGGGCATGTCGGCAGTGGAACCATTAGAACAAAAGATCTGGGACAGGCATGATGCGCTTGCTGCTGATAAAAATTATAGCAGCAAACTCATAAATAAAAATCAACTTGAAAAATTTGCCAATGATTTTACCATCGTATATAATAAAGCCTGGGCCGGGCATGGTGGTTTAAAACAAATGAAGAAGGATCAGGTATTAAAAATGTTCAAAAAAATGAAACCTGTTATGGATGAACAGCTTTTATTTTTTGCCTATTATAAAGACGAACCCATTGCCATTTTCATCAATCTACCTGATCTGAATCAATGGTTCAAATATCTAAATGGAAAATTTGACCTGCTACACAAATTATACTTTCTCTGGGTTAAAAAATTTAAGCCGAATAAAAAATTTGTAGGCGTGGTGTTTGGCGTTGTTCCCGAATTCCAGGGAAAAGGCGTAGATGCATTTATCATTGCAAAATCTTCCATCCAGCTTCAAAAGCCAAATCAGGATTATCTTGAATATGAAATGCAATGGATCGGCGATTTTAATCCCAAGATGATCAATATCGCAGAAAATCTCGGCCACGTTTCCCGAACAAGAAACCTGGTTACCTGGCGCTATATTTTTGACCGCACAAAAGAATTTAAGCGACACCCGATGTTGGGATAATTGTTAACTTGCGGGGAAGAGAAAAAGAATTAAGAATTAAGAATTAAGAATTAAGAATTAAGAATTAAGAGTTAAGAGTTAAGAGTTTGGTGTTTGGTGTTGCCGATTGCCGATTCCCGATTGCCGATTCCCATATTCACTTATTCACCTATTCACCTATTCACTTATTGACACACATGGATGATAAATTTATTGTTTCCGCCCGTAAATACCGCCCGCAGAATTTTAGCACTGTGGTGGGACAGGCGCATATAACAACAACATTAAAAAATGCTATCAATAACAACCAGCTTGCACATGCATTTTTATTTTGCGGACCACGGGGTGTTGGTAAAACAACCTGCGCACGTATTCTTGCCAAAACAATTAATTGCGAGAACAAAACAAAAGAGGGCGAAGCATGTAATACCTGCAACAGCTGCGTAACTTTTGATAATGGCACATCGCTAAATATACATGAACTGGATGCCGCGAGCAATAACTCTGTAGATGATATTCGTTCATTGGTAGAACAGGTTCGCTTTGCACCACAGGCCGGTAAATACAAAGTATATATCGTTGATGAGGTTCATATGCTCAGTGCTTCTGCATTCAATGCATTTTTAAAAACACTGGAAGAACCACCACCTTATGCCATTTTTATTTTGGCAACAACAGAAAAGCACAAAATACTTCCTACAATTCTTAGTCGTTGCCAGATATTTGATTTTAAGCGTATAACCATCAACGATACGGTAGAACATTTGCAGGAAATTTGTGGTAAAGAAAACATTACTGCCGAAAAGGCAGCTTTGCACGTGATCGCTCAGAAAAGTGAAGGTTGTATGCGTGATGCATTGAGTATCCTTGATAAGATCGTAAGTTTCACCGGTGGAAAATTGAATTATTCAAATACATTAGAGCATCTAAATATTCTTGATGAAGATTATTATTTCAAAATGCTGGATCATATGCAGCAACAACAATTAGCAGATGCGATGTTGTTGTTTGATGAGATCAATCAAAAAGGATTTGAAGGAGATACTTTACTGGAAGGCTTTGCAGAATTTACCAGGAACTTATTGGTAAGTAAGGATGCAAAGGCTGCTGTGTTATTGGAAGTGGCCGATGATTTCAAACAAAAATATTTACAATTCGCCCAACAGGTTCCTACTGCATGGATGATCGGAGCTTTAAATATTTTAAATGAAGCGATCATTAATTATAAACAAGCACGTAATAAAAGATTACACATTGAACTGATCTTAATTAAACTTACTTACCTGCAACAAGCTGTTCAGCTAAGTGGAAGTGATGAAGGCCTTAGTAAAAAAAAACTAACTGATACAACGAAAGCAGTTGCATTCAGGGCGCTGCCGATTATAGAAGTAAAACAGGCGGCAATCGGCAATCGGCAATCGACAATTGAAAAGAAGGCTACTCTTATTATTGAAGAAGAAAAGAAATCAGGCAGTGTAAAAGATAAAATAATCGCGACTCCACCAATAGTACAAAAAGAGCAACCCGAAACGAGCAACCCGAAACTAGAAACGGCTTCCCCCAAATTTGGCTCTCTAGCAAAGATCCGTGAACAAATGGCCAGCCAAAACAGTAAGGGCAACCAGGCAAAACCATTGACACTGGAAAATCTTGAAGTTGCCTGGCATATTTTTATAGGAACACTTGAAGCAAAAAAGAACCATTCGGCTGTAACAAATTTTAAAAATGCCACGCTGGAAATCATAGATGAAAATTCTTTTGACATTATAACAGAAAGCAATATTCAACAAAAATTTATTGAAGCCGAACGTTCAAACCTGATTATTGATCTTCAAAAATTTTTTAATAACAGGTTCCTTAAATACGCTGTAAAAATTGTAGAAACGAATGTTGTTGAAGAAACCGGCGAAAAGCCATTGAACAGGAGACAACAATATTTGCTACTTGCACAACAGTATCCATACATTGAGGAATTGAGAAACAGGTTGAAGCTGGAGCTGGATTAAAAGCTATCAGCTAATAGCTTATAGCTAACAGCTGGTTTTTAAGCTTTTTGGCTTAATTTCGGGATTCAAAATTTTAATAAAGAAATACAATTATGGCAGAAGTAATACGCATGCCCAGGTTGAGTGATACGATGGCAGAAGGTAAGATCGTGTCGTGGAATAAAAAGGTGGGTGATAAAGTAAAGGCCGGCGATGTATTGGCGGAAGTAGAAACAGATAAAGCCACCATGGAACTTGAAAGTTACAATGAAGGAACACTTCTTTATATTGGAGTAGAAGCTGGCAATGCAGCAAAAGTAGATGGCGTACTTGCAGTAGTTGGCAATGCAGGTGAAGATTATAAAGCCGCATTGAGTGCCGCGGATAACGGTAACGGCAAGAAGTCAGAGGAAAAACCTACCGAAAGCAAAGTTGCTTCGGCTGTACAGACTTCCCAGAACGAGAAACGACAAACGAGTGACGAGAAACAAGAAACGGTTGCTCTCCCCGCTGGTGCAAAAGAGATTCGCATGCCGTTGTTAAGTGATACCATGACAGAAGGAAAAATTGTTTCATGGAATAAAAAAGTTGGCGATGTTGTAAAAGCGGATGATGTATTGGCAGATGTTGAAACAGATAAAGCAACCATGGAAATTGTCGGTTACGAAGAAGGCACTCTTTTATATGTTGGAATTGAAGCAGGCAAAGCAGCAAAAATAAATGAGATCATTGCGATCGTTGGTAAACCAGGCACTGATGTATCAGCATATGTTGCTGCAGAAAAATCTGGTGCGAATGCAGCAACAAATACCCCGACAGCGGTTGCAAACCCTGTCGGCGGTTCACAAGAAACTGCTGTTGCAACAACACAACAAAACGAAACAAGCAACTCATCAACTGATAGAATAAAAGCTTCCCCCCTCGCAAAAAAACTGGCAGAAGAAAAAGGAATTGATCTTTCAAAAATAAATGGCAGTGGCGATCATGGACGTGTAACCAAGAAGGATGTTGATAGCTATACGCCTGCAGCGGCCACCAGCACCCCGACAGCGGTTGCAAACCCTGTCGGCGGTTCATCAACAAAACCCACTACGCCAGTTGTTCCATTTACCAATAGTAGCCAGGAAGGCCATACAGATATTCCACTAACGCAGATGCGTACCGTAATTGCACGCCGTCTGGGTGAAAGTATGTTCAGTGCTCCACATTTTTATCTTACCATGGAACTGAACATGGACAATGCGATCACTTCACGCAATGCCATGAATGAAGTGAGCCCGGTAAAAATTTCTTTCAACGATATGTTGATCAAAGCTTGTGCAACAGCTTTACGATTACATCCTGCAGTAAACAGCAGTTGGATGGGAGATTTCATCCGCCAGAATCATCATATTCATATCGGCTCTGCATTGGCGTTACCTGAAGGATTGATTGTTCCTGTAATAAAATTTGCTGATCAAAAAACATTATCACAAATAGCTGCGGATGCTAAACAATTGTATCAAAAAGCAAAAGATAAAAAATTACAGCCTGTTGAATTCAGTGGAAATACATTTACCATTTCCAATTTGGGTATGATGGATATAGAAGATTTTACTGCCATCATCAATCCTCCTGATAGTTGTATTCTTGCTGTTGGCAAGATCAAAGAAGTTGTTGTTCGTAAAGGAACTTCATTTGATGTTACCAATGTAATGAAGGTTACATTAAGTTGCGATCATCGCAGTGTAGATGGTGCTGTTGGTGCAGCTTTCTTACAAACGCTAAAAAAATACATGGAGAATCCAGTCACAATGCTGGTATGATCCAAATAAAAAATAATGTACAACGCCGGAATATATTCCGGCGTTTTTTATTTATACAATTAGTAAACGCCGTTCAACTTATACCAATTAAATTAATACTTTACCAGCAAAAAAACTGTCAGGCTGAGCTTGTCGAAGTCGGGTTAATTCGAAATATCGCCTTCTACAAGCTGCTAATGACACATTAGGTATGAAACTGATTAAGAATAATTTATTAAACTGCAGTTTTACACTTATGGATAAAGAGGCGTAGCCTCGGCCAATATTGTAACAACGGGTTTTAACCCGTTGGTGAAATGATAAAGTAAAGAATGAGAACCGTAGGTTCGGAACATATAAAGAAGTAGAAAGCAACTATATAATAATATGGGCCGAACCTACGGTTCTCTAACATAGCAACTATTAATGACAACGGATTAAAATCCGTTGTTACAAAATAGAAACGAGCCTACGGCTCTGCTATGTCATTTGCAAAGAGCTTAATTTTTTTATGCGTGTCTCAGGCTGACAGACAAGTATTAATTGCTAATTGGTATCAATATCAAAACTCCTTTGCCTATGTGTAGAAACGGTGATAATTAATTTTCAATATATTTTGAAAGTTCAGAAATGACGCTTATCTTTATATCACAAATTAAAAAAATGAAATTACCCGAAGCAAAAAAACAATTCATCAGCAGTTGGGGTGCATTTGGAACCCATTGGGGAATCAACCGCACCATGGCGCAAATACATGCATTATTGCTCATAAGCCCTGATCCAATTACACAAGATGAGATCATGGAACAATTAAGCATCAGCCGCGGTAATGTGAATATGAATATTCGTGAACTGATCAGTTGGAGCCTGGTAGAAAGGATCATAGTTACTGGTGAACGCAGAGAATATTTTAGTGCAGAAAAAGATATCTGGAAAGTAGCCACACAAATCATTAAAGAAAGAAAGAAAAGAGAACTGGACCCAATGTTGAAATTATTATCACAACTTGAAAATGTAGATGGCGATAAAAAAGACAAAGAGACCAAACAATTTGTAGAAATGATCGCAAGCATTAAAAAACTCGGATTGACCGCAGACAAAATGCTTGATGCAACTATTAAAGCAGAAGAAAACTGGTTTACCGGCAGTATTTTAAAAATGTTTAAATAAATTTTTCACATCCCGTTTACGTACGGGATTTTTTATAAAATAATATTTCATATTTTTCTGAAAATTCAAAATACTTAATATGAAAAAATATAAAATAATAGATACCTGGATCAGCACCATTCTTATTTCCATTTTTGCCTTGATCTACCTGGTTAGTTTGGATTTTGGTTATGTGATCACCGGATATTTTATCGTAGGTAGCTGGCAGCTAATAAGTATGATCGTTCATGCATGGAATCATTGGTTCACAGCAAAGGGAAGTGCAAGAATATATTATCATTGGTTTGTGGGAGTTTGTTTAATCTCCATTCCGATCTCATTTGAAGTGTTGTTATATATGGCTCCTTTTATGGCTGCATACTATACATGGATCTGTTATGAAGAAGTATATATAAAAATGAAACGACCGCTTTCTATACTCAAATAAATTTTTATTACTCACTTTTAAAAAAATTTTATGAACCAGATCATCATCACTTACACACTTTATTTAGTAATATCAATTTGCTTAACAATCTGGGTGGCCAAAACGCTTTTTAAAAATGGCAAAGTATTCCTCGTTGATATTTTTCATGGCAATACAATACTGGCAGATAGTGTAAATAACTTATTGCTTGTAGGGTTTTATCTTATTAATGTAGGCTATGCTGTTTATACTTTACAAATTTCCAGCGATATTGACAATGCCAGGCAAATGATTGAAATGCTTAGCTTTAAGATCGGCTTGATCATCCTCATATTGGGAGCTATGCATTTTATGAACCTTTATATATTTTTTACTTTGCGTAAAAGAGCACTCACACAAACAAAACTCATTAGCACCGAACAAGCTTAATTCACACAGAACATGAAAAAGAAAATTGTCATTGCCGGGGGAACAGGATTTATCGGAAGCTATTTAGCCGAACAGTTTCAAAACATGGGCTATGAAGTATTGATCATTTCAAGAAACAAACAGCATATTCAATGGGACGACATAAATGGATTGATGAACGCACTTGACCATTCAATCATACTGATAAATCTTGCCGGCAAATCTGTTGATTGCAGGTACAATGAAAAAAATAAAAAAGAAATATTGCTATCGAGAACAGAAACAACAAGAAAATTAGGTGAAGCAATATTACTATGCAATCATCCGCCAATGCTCTGGATAAACTCAAGCACGGCTACTATTTATCGCCATGCAGCAGACAGGCCAATGACAGAAGCCAGTGGAGAAATCGGTTCAGGCTTCTCTGTAAGTATAGCAACAGCATGGGAAAGCTCATTCTTTGATTTTACATTAACCAAAACAAGACAGGTTGCTTTAAGAACGGCCATTGTACTGGGAAAAAACGGCGGCGTAATAAAACCACTTGTTAATCTTGTTCGTTTTGGACTTGGCGGAAAACAAGGAAGCGGAACCCAAATGTTTAGCTGGATCCACATCCAGGATCTCTTCAACATCATTTGTTTCATTCAATCCAATGAACAATTAGCAGGTGTTTATAATTGTGCAGCACCTAACCCTATCAGTAATGATGTCTTAATGAAAACAATTAGAAAGACAATGCATGTAAAAATTGGGTTGCCTTCCCCGGTATGGTTACTTAAGGCCGGCGCAGTGATCATACAAACAGAAACAGAACTGATATTAAAAAGCCGCTGGGTGATTCCGGAAAAATTAATGAAAGAAGGGTATCAATTTAAATATCCGACAATCGATCTTGCACTCAATAATATATTAATAGAATGAAACCCAATAAAATAATAGTCTATGATGATACTTGTCCACTGTGTGCAGCATACACCCAGGGTTTTGTTTCAGCAGGAATGATTGAAAAAGAAAACAGGAAAAATTTCACCAGCATTGATCCTTCCCTATTAGAATTGTTAGATAAAAAAAGGTGTCCCAATGAAATACCAGTTATTGATTTTGAAACAAAAGAAGTATTGTATGGAATAGATGCCATTACTTCGATCTTACAAACCAGGGTGCCATTCATAAAAAAGACCGTTCAGTTAAAATATATCAACTGGCCGCTTCATAAAATTTATAAACTCATTTCGTATAACAGGAAGGTTATTGTTGCTTCTAAAACGATTGCATGTAATTTTGATTGCACCCCGGATTTTAATTATAAATATCGTTTGGTTTTCATGCTCCTATTTTCTTTGTTTAATATAATAATGCTTTTTCCTATACAGGCCCAGATACTTCATAATAGTTTTGTATCCATATCAATAAATCAATTATTAATTGCAAACCTGTTACTGATTATTCTTAATATTTTTATAGCCGGTTTCTTAAACATTAAAATATCCTTTGAATATTTAGGACAGATGAATATGATTGTGCTTACAAGCATTATCTTAACTATTCCAGTTATATTTTTAAATAAATATCATCTTATTCAAAGCAGTTGCTTTAATAATACTTTTTTAATCCTGTTGATCTTTTTTATTTTTAAAGAATACAAAAGGAGAATGGATTTTGCCGGAATTACTAAAAGTTACAGGTTAATACATTTAATAAATATTACTGCGATATGGAGTTTCATAGTTTATTTGATTTATTAATAACAAAACACAATCTTCGTACTGATCTTTCTTATTATTTCCTCTTTTGGAAAAGATAGGGGAGCCTGCATTCAATGTCAACACAATCAATCATATTATTCGATGGCGTATGCAATTTATGCAACAGTTCCGTACAATACGTGATCAAACATGACCCGTATGCAACTTTCACATTTGCATCATTACAGGGTGAACATGGTCAACAATTATTAAAACAATTCAACCTGCCACTCAATGATCTTAATTCTTTTGTATTGATAAAAAACAATAAAGTATATACCAGGTCAACAGCTGCTCTTAAAGTAGCGAAGGAATTAAAAGGCGCCATCAAATTATTATATGGCTTTATTATTGTACCCCGTTTCGCCAGGGATGCCGTTTATAAATTAATTGCAAAGAACCGTTACAAATGGTTTGGTAAAAAAGATGAATGTATGATCCCTACTCAATCATTAAAAGAAAGATTTCTAAATTAAATATTATGTCCTCAAAAAAAACATTGGTACTGGGTGCTTCTGAAAATCCGCAACGTTATAGTTACCTCGCTGTTCAAAGATTGCTTTCGCATGATCATCCTGTAATTGCCATTGGCAAACAAAAAGGAAAGGTTCATGGAATAGAAATATTAAATGAAAAGAATATAGAAAATGATATTGATACAGTGACCTTATACCTTAATCCGCAGAATCAAAAGAATTACTATGATTATATACTTTCCTTAAATCCAAAAAGGATCATCTTTAATCCCGGTACCGAAAACAGCGAATTTGAAGAAATGGCAAATAATAAAGGAATTAAAACAGAGGAAGCCTGTACACTAGTATTGTTAGCTACGGGCCAGTATTAATGCTACGTAAAACTACGAATAGCTAATATTTTTTTACGAAATAAGCCATTTGCATAATAAGTTTATCCAACATGCGTTTCTATATGAGTAATCCTTATACTCTAAATCTGAAACCATGAAAACCTTGAAAACGCTTTTTAGCTTGCTGCTTTGCCTAACAACAGCCGCAACCTTCGCTCAAAAATCTGAACAGGCAAGACCAAAAGTGTTTGCCGGCTTCCCGGAGAAGATTCAATTATCAAAAAATATTTTACAGAGTACTATTAATGTAAATGAAGGTGAAGAAGTAATTGTTGCTTTTTCAAATGATTTTCATTTTAAAGGAACAGTAATCAGCAATTTAAAAAAATACGATAACCTGCAATCTGTAATGATAAAGTCTCCTGCTTTTGGAAACTCTATTTTTCAATTGTCAAGAATAACAAATAAAGACAACAGTATTTCATATTCCGGACGTATCATTAATCCTGGTATTGCTGATGGTTATGAAATTAAAAAAGATAAAGATGATAATTACAGTATTGTAAAATTTGAAACAAAAAATATATTACAAGACTGTAGTTTTAATTAAATAACAAAAGTTCCCTAATAATAATATCCAATAATTACCGGCACATGTGCTGTTAAACCCTACCCTAAAATGAAAAACTATACCCTTAGCCTATTCTTAATGCTCACGTTATGTTCGGTGCAGGTATTCAGCTTACCAAAACTGAATAGTTTTCCTTCTGCAACTGCAACCATCTATCTTGATTTCGACGGACAGACTGTTGTTAGTGCAGGCTGGAATGGTGGCGCTCCGCTTTTTTGTGAAGCCGCTTCTCTTACAGATGAGCAAATCACTGAAATTTATAATCGTGTATCAGAAGATTACAGGCCATTCAATGTTACTATTACAACAGATTCTGCTGTGTTTTTAGCAGCACCGCCTACGCAAAGGGTTAGGGTTATTGTAACACCTACAAGTGCCTGGAGGCCGGGTGTTGGTGGAATATCTTATATCGGTTCTTTTACCTGGGGAGATGATACACCAGCTTTTGTTTTTACTGACAGGCTTGGGCCAAATAGTCCAAAATATATTGCAGAATGTTGCTCACATGAAAGTGGTCACACCGTTGGATTGTCTCACCAATCAAGTTATGATGCAAGTTGTACACTTACTGAAACATACAATTCAGGATCAGGTACAGGTGAAACAGGATGGGCACCGGTAATGGGTAACAGCTATTATAGAAATATGACCGGCTGGAACAATGGCCCTACTCCTTATGGTTGTGCAAACGTGCAGGATAATTTAACCATCATCACATCACAAAATGGTTTCACTTATCGTACAGATGATTTTGCAGAGACAATGAATAGCAGTACATATTCACTTAGCAATAATGGAATGACGGTTGATGGCCTTATTTCTACCAGTACAGATAAAGATGCTTTTAAATTTACAATGACTTCGGGAGGTAATTTTCATCTTGATGCAAATCCTTACAGCATTGGTAATAATGATGGTGCTGACCTGGATATAAAAATTTCGATGTTCGATGCCTCACAAACATTGATTGCTACATTCGATCCGGAAAATAAAATGAGTGTCACCATTGATACAATATTAAATACAGGTACTTATTATTTAGTAGTTGATGGTACCGGTAATCTTAATACAACCAATTACGGAAGCCTTGGCTCTTATAAATTAACCGGTATTGCAGGACTATTACCAATTCATAGTGTAACCCTTGCCGGTAATACGCTTAAAGAAAAACATAACCTGAGCTGGAGTACCATTTCTGATGATGAAATAAAAAGCCAGGACATTGAATTTTCAGAAGATGGTATAGATTTTAAAGAACTAACTACAATATCTCCAACCGCTCATGCGTTTAGTTACACACCAACTAATGCAAGCATACTTTATTACAGGATTAAAGTTACTTCTGTACTTAGCCAGACAATGTATTCAAATATCATCTCGTTAAGAGTAACATGGAGATCACATTTGTTCGTTGTTTCTACGATCATTAAAAATGCAATAAGCGTAACAGCATCTGATAATTATCAATACCGTTTGTTTGATGCTAACGGCAGATTAATATCAAAAGGAAATGGAACAAAAGGATTTAATACAATAAATATCGATAACCGCTCAGCGGGCTTATACATAATCCAGCTATTATCCAGCGACAATCAAAGACAAACAGAAAGAATTATAAAACAGTAAGGTAGATTCATGTGTAAGTTAGGGGTCAACGTTAGGGGTTGGCCCCTTTTTTTATTGACAGATTTCAGATATCAGCAATCGGATATCAGCTGTTAATTATTATTGATGAATTTCAAGTAATTTGTTTTAATGGCCTGGTGTTATCATCGGCCATTTTGCATGTTGATAATAATATCAACGCTGTATCGCCACGGCATGCTGTTATCACCAACCATTATCCGCCATGGCCTGGTGTTTTCACCAGCCATTATGTGCGATCGATAATAACAACAAATCACCCCATAAAACGTTTTTAATTAGAAGGACTTTTAGCTTATGGGCTTACAGCTCATGGCTTACAGCTTTTACACATATTAACATTTAACCAATAATATCAATTTCGTATCACATGCTTCTCATTTTTTTCGTAAATTTAAAAAAACACTTTTTATGCTATGGAGAAAATTTAACGGCGATGCCATACAACTTCCCATAAGAGATGCTGTAGAGCAGGCCATCAAAAGAGAAACAGCCTTAGGATTTAAACTAAAAGTCTGTATCGGCACAGACAGCCAGGTAAAAGGACGTGATACTGAATTTGCTACTGTTATTGTTTTTTTACGTGAGGGCCGTGGAGGCTTCATGTTCATCCACAATGAAAAAACACTGATCAAGTACAGCATCAAAGAAAGGATGCTTGTTGAAGTTGCAAAAAGTATTGAGATCGCTTATGAACTCTGCAACTTATTTACACAGTATGATGTAGACATGGAAGTACATGCCGACATCAACACAAATCCATCATTTAAAAGTAATGAAGCGCTGCGTGAAGCAATGGGTTATATCCTGGGAATGGGATTTGCCTTCAAAGCAAAACCGGAAGCGTTTGCGAGTAGTAGTTGTGCGAATAAGGTGGTGAATTAAGAGCCCATCCCCTATCCCCTTCCCGAAGGGAAGGGACGTTATGGGAAGGCCCGGTTTTTTTCTATAAATAAAAAATTATCACGTAATCTTTTTGGTTACTTCCCTTCGCGGAGATAGAGGGGCTTTTGCTTGCGTAAAAAGTTGCCACTGATTTTCTGAAGCCGTTAAATCTACAGCGAACAACTTTAATGAAGCGAAAATAGATAGATAATTCAAAACGTAATCTACAACACAATCTATTTCGTTTCCTCCCCTTCGGGGAGATAGAGGGGCTACTTCGGGGGAGATAGAGGGGGCCTCTTCCCATGTTCCTTCGGCGCAATCACCGCATTCGTCTCATCAATAAACGCAAGTATTTTATCTTTCCCCTGTTTCTTTACTGCACTTGATACAAAATGTTGCGGTAAGAACTGCCAGGTCTTTCTCATAGCATTCAAAAAATCTTTTACATTTTTACTTACAACGCGTTGCGTTTCTTTATCGGCTTTTGTAAATACCAGGCAAAAAGGAACCTTCCATAATTTTAATGTTTCCAAAAATTCAAGGTCAATTTTTTGTGGCGAATGACGTGCATCTATTAAAACAAAAACCATCGTAAGATTCTCCCGCTTGCGTAAATAATTTTCGATCATCTGTTCCCATCTTCTTCTGCTGCTGATACTTACTTTTGCAAAACCATATCCAGGCAAATCAACCAAATACCATTTGAATGTATTGATCTTCTTTTTACCTTCAGATTCATCTAAACTGCTCACAATCTCAAAATGATTGATCAATTGTGTTTTTCCCGGGGAGCCCGATGTCTTCGCAAGTTTGTCATTATTACAAAGCATATTGATCAAAGAAGATTTTCCAACATTACTCCTACCAATAAAAGCATATTCAGGTTTATCAGGTGCAGGGCATTTTTCATATGCGGGACTACTGACTATATAAACTGCGTTTTTAATATTCATCTTGATTACTTAATTAATTCACAAAAATACTCTTTCTAAAAACAATGGGGCAATACAGTCAATCGTAAAAACATCAAACTGCGTATATTTGCAGCTTTATGGCTGAATTTGCACACGATACGGTTGTTCCTTATAAAGATTCTGAGCTTAGTAAAAAAGAACAGGTAGCGGGAATGTTTGATGATATTGCTGGCAAGTATGATTTTTTAAATCGTTTTTTAAGTGCGGGAATTGATATCAGATGGAGAAAAAAAGCGATCAGTTATTTAAAAGACATTAAGCCGCAGCAAATACTGGATGTAGCTACAGGCACGGCAGATGTTGCCATCATGGCATCGCATTTGCTCAATCCAAAAAAAATTATTGGAATTGATATCAGCCAGGGCATGCTTGATATAGGCGATAAAAAGATTGAAAAGGCTGGCCTGCAGGGAAGCATAGAGCTGCAGAAGGGCGATAGCGAAGCAATAAATTTTAATGAAAATTCGTTTGATGCAGTAACCGTGGCTTTTGGAGTGAGAAATTTTCAGCATTTAGAAAAAGGATTGTCAGAGATCTTAAGGGTACTAAAACCAGGTGGCAAATTGGTCGTATTGGAATTTAGCAAACCCAGTTTACCCTTTGTAAGATCCTTTTATAAGTTCTATATGAAAATTGTTACTCCAAACATGGGCAAACTCTTTTCAAAAAACCGCAGTGCATATAAATATTTAGATGAATCAATAAAAAAATTCCCTGAAGGAAAAAATTTTACCCAAATTCTTGATAACATCGGTTTTAAACAAACATTCAGCAAATCACTGAGTCTAGGAATATGCACAATCTATTGCGGAGTAAAATAATATACGTCATTGTCATTGCTATCATGCTTCCCTCAAAAGCGTTTACGCAGTTGCGTGATAATGAGCCAAACCTTCCCGACCATGATGATAAATTATTTCATTTTGGTATCAACGTCGGCGCAAACCGTGCCCATTACAGTTTCGCTTTCAATCCACGTTATATCAGTCCCCTGAATGATAGTATATCTCACGTAGAAAGTATTAACAGTACAGGTATCAACCTGGCCTGGCTTGTAAACATGCGCCTCGGTAATCATCTTGATCTAAGGGCTTATCCACTCGATCTTGTATTTACCGAAAAAGCTTTTCAATATAAATTAACCAAGCCAGATATTATTGGCGGCGAAGACAGTCTTACACTTAAAAAAATACAAGGCATCACCCTTGCACTTCCAATTCAACTTAAGTTCAGCAGTGATCGCATTGATAACTTCAAAGTGTACATGATGGCTGGTGGTAGAATAGAATACGATTTTGCAGCAAATGCCGGAAAAAAAAATGAAAAATTAATTCAGCTTAGTAAAATTGATTATGGTATTGAAGCAGGCATCGGCTTCCATTTTTATTTTGAAGTATTTGTACTTACTCCCGAAGTAAAATTAGGATGGGGATTGAAAAATGTTCACGTACGTGATGAAGCATTAAAATACTCAAATATCATTGACAGGGTAAGCTCGAGAACGTTGACACTTTCTTTAACAGTGGAATAGTGAATTGTCAATGGTGAATGGTGAAAATGCGAAGTTGCATAATAAATTAATGAATTCGTACAGTTTAAATTTCCTATAAATAATATATTGCGAAGATTTCACCATTGACTATTCACCATTCACATCAATAGTCATACGCCCTCTTCAACATATTCAACCTTATTCCCGCACTCAGCATTGTTGAGTTTACATTCGAATTAGGTATCCCCGCAAGTTTGGAATTTCTTTGTTGAAGGGTAAATTCAAAATATAAATTTTGTCTAAACTCATATGAAACTTCTAAAAGGGCATTCAGTACCGTTAGTTTTTCTCCACCACCAACTTTAAATCCTGTTCCGCTAGAGCGTGTGGTATAATCCCTGAAAATATCTCCGCCAAAATTCACACCGCCGCTATCAAGCCCTTTGTAATAATAAATAAGCCTTGCGTTGACGTATAATTTTTTAAGCGGCTGATATTTAAGAATACCAATGAATTCCTGGAAATTTGATCCCAATGGATGCGCAAGCGGTTCATTGTAATGTGTGTAATTAGCAATGCTGTCATTGTGAGAATAAGTAAACGGACGCACCCTGTTCATCTCTGCCTGCAAATCAAGATTCTTTATGCCAAATGCATCAATATATTTCGCACCAACCTGGATTCCAAATTTGTTCGTCCAGTTACCAGGATCATTTTTAATATTTGATAAAACAAATTCATCCAGTAAAAGCTGTCCATAAAGCTGGAACCTGTGTTTTATATTTGCTTTGAAATCAAATCCTGCAAGCGCATTATCAGGACTACCAACAGTACCTTCAATATGCCTGTAAAAAATGATTGGATTAAGGTATGCAAAATCAAAATGATTTTTTCTTCCAAATATCACTCCTTCAAATAAACCGAGATTCAACCATTTGGTAACATTCAAACTAAGATGATGCATCGCTGCATATTTCCTGGGAAGTAAATTATCACCCGTCTTTATATATTGAGGTTCTAGTTCCATAAAAAGATTCTGGTAATTGAATTTCCAGATCTTCGTATTCAGTTTTAAAAAAAGATAGCTGTTTCCCCAATCGCTTAAAAATAAACTTCGATAACCATTACCAATGAAATTTTTATCATACCCAAATTGTATATCAATATATTTGGCAGCATTAAAACTGATATAACCTCGTCCATCAAAATAATCTGTTTTAGCAGTATCTAATCCTTTAAATGGTTTGAAAAATCCAACTCCTGGTACTGCCTTACTCCCCTTTACATATTGCGTATAATAAGATGGACCACTTTCCTGGTTATCAATAATAGTAGTTGAAAATCCGACTTTATGTGCAATCATTCCACGTATTGTTATACCACGGCTGTTGACATACAAAAGCTGGCTGCTGTCTAATTCCTTACCTGCACTTAACTGCAGAACAGGATTGATCGCAAGAAAAAAATCTTTGGTATTTACTTCAAAAAAATTTGGCTTCGTTGTATAAAAAGTTTTGAACCAGGGAAGTTTGCTTTTAAAATCATCCCGCGGCCCCGTTACCCATTCACTGTTATTCATCAGTAAGCTGCGCATATTATATTCGTCAATTGTAGACAATTTTGCAGAAGCATTATTGTTTGCCCTATGGACGCTGTCTATAAATTCAGCCTCCTGTACAATATATCTCCTGTTAAATGGCTTTAGTGAAGAAAAATTAAGATCGGTATTTCTCTGTTGTTTTATTTCAAGCCTGTCAATGAAATGTAACTCTTTTGAACCTTCGGGAATATAGGTAGATTGAGCGGAAACAGTTACAGGTAAAACAAAAGCAATAAGTTTGATAAAGGTTTTTATAATTTGCATTGGTACTTTTTAATTTAAAAGAATCTTATATTCAAGATATGCAAAAATATCTTTTTAAAGACATACAAGTAGTAAATGAAGGAAAAATACAATGTGTGGATGTATTGGTGAAAGGAGAACGCATTGAAAAAATTGCTGCGAACATTAATGAAAAAGGAAATTGTACCGAGTTCAATGGCGAAGGCAAACATCTTTTTCCCGGTGTTATTGATGACCAGGTACATTTCAGGGAACCGGGCCTTACCCATAAAGCAACCATTGTTACTGAAAGCAGGGCGGCTGTTGCAGGAGGCACCACCAGTTTTATGGAAATGCCCAACACCATTCCAAATGCATTGACACTCGATTTGCTGGAAGATAAATATCGCATTGCTGCCAATTCTTCCATTGCAAATTATACGTTCTTCATGGGCGTTAGTAATGATAATGCGGAAGAAGCATTGAGAGCAAATAAATTTAAAAATGAAATTTGCGGCATTAAGATCTTCATGGGCAGCAGCACCGGAAATATGCTGGTTGATAATCATTCTACACTCAATAAAATTTTTAGTGCAAGTGAAATGCTGATCGCTACACATTGCGAAGATGAAAGGATCATTCGCAGGAATTATGAGCAATTAAAAAAAGAAAAAACAGATCTCTCTGCATCCGATCATCCAATAATAAGAAACGCTGAAGCATGTTTTGAATCATCATTGATCGCTATACAATTTGCACAAAAACACAATAGCCGTTTACATATATTACACATCAGCACAGAAAAAGAATTGCAACTGTTTGGAAACATGCTTCCATTAAAAGACAAAAGAATAACCGCTGAAGTATGTGTACATCATTTACATTTTACTGCAGATGATTATGAAAATCTTGGTTATAAAATAAAATGCAATCCTGCGATCAAAGCTGCAACAAATAAAAAAGCATTATGGGCCGCATTGCTGGATGACAGGCTTGATGTAATCGCTACCGACCACGCTCCTCACTTGCTGAGTGAAAAAGAACCTCCTTATGAACATGCACATGCCGGACTTCCGTTGGTGCAACATGCTTTGTCGCTCATGTTTTATTATCATAGCTTCGGTTATATTTCTTTGGAAAAAATTGCAGAGAAGATGAGCCATGCTGTGGCAGATTGTTTTAATATTAAAGATCGAGGATACATTCGGGAGGGATATTATGCTGACCTTGTTGTTGCAGATATGAATAAAACACACATCGTTACCAACGAAAATATTTTATACAAATGTGGATGGAGTCCTTTGCTTGACTTTAAATTTCCTGCTGCCATAACAAATACCATGGTAAATGGCAACATGGTTTATGAAAACGGCAACATCATTGAATCTAATACCGGCAAACGAATTTTATTTAACAGGTAACAGGTCCATATGGAAATTGACAAAACTACACTGAACGATCTTTCAATCTTTGATCAGGAAGAAGCATTTTCCGTTTTTAGTAAACTAAACATGACGCTTACCAGCAATGGTAAAGATCAGTTGCAGCGTGCCATGCTTCATCCTTTACATGGGCTTGAAGCCATACAAGGCATACAGGAAACACTCAGGCTTATTATCAATCAATCTGCAGATTGGCCAATGATGATAACAAACGGAACCATTAAAGTGGTAGAGCGTTTTTACGAAGCAGGTATTGATCCAATACCGGAAAAAGTTTCTTCTTTGAATGCTTACAGTTATAAGATATTGCATGGTCCCGATTTTTCTCTTGTGAAATTTTCTGCCATACATTGTTTTGATTTTATAAAAGGCATGAAGCTCATTGTAAAAAAATTCCTGCATGATGAGACTCCTGCTCCAATGAAAAAGATATTATTGGAAGTACAAAAGATCATTGGTAAAGAACAATTAAATATTATTGATAAACATAACAAAGCATCCGACATACCCATTCCGGAAACATTGGTGCTGGCACAATTTTTACGCTTTCGTTTCAAGGCAAATATGAATGAGTTGCTAAATCTTCATGCACAATTAGATGCATGGTATGGAATGGCAATGGCAGTAAAAAAATACGATCTTATATTTCCTGAATTCATTGTATCTGAACAACCTTTCATTGAGATAAAAGGGTTGTATCATATTTTATTAAAAGAACCTGTTGGCTATGATGTAAGCCTGGATCGCCAGACAAATTTTTTATTTTTAACCGGCGCAAATATGGCTGGAAAAAGTACATTCATTAAATCTGTTGGTACGGCTGTTTTTCTTGCACACATCGGCATGGGCGTTCCTGCAAAAACTATGGAGTTGAGTTTATTTGATGGCATGCTCAGCAATATCAATGTGATGGACAATATTGCAAAAGGAGAAAGTTATTTTTACAACGAAGTACAAAGAATAAAAGCCACGATAAAAAAAGTAAATGATAGCCGCAAGTGGCTCATCCTCGTTGATGAATTATTCAAGGGAACAAATATCCAGGATGCAATGAAATGCAGCACCACAGTTATTGAAGGATTACTCAAAGTAAAAAACTCCATCTTTATTTTATCAACACACTTATACGAAATTGGTGAAGCATTAAAAGTGCATTCCAATATTCATTTTAATTATTTTGAAACGATGGTGGTGAACG
Source organism: Ferruginibacter sp. (assembly GCA_039934735.1). Classification (GTDB taxonomy): domain Bacteria; phylum Bacteroidota; class Bacteroidia; order Chitinophagales; family Chitinophagaceae; genus Ferruginibacter. The sequence continues at coordinate 24,188 of JBDTLP010000052.1, forward strand.
ACCAGTTGAGTTTTAATTATCAATTGAGAGAAGGAATTAGTAATGATCGGTTGGGGTATTTGATATTGAAGAGGGAGGGGGTGGTGAAGATGTTGGAGGATTTGTAGGGTAAAATTAAATCTTATGTATTTACGATTATTTTAAGCCCGTAAATTTTTATTTATATTTTTTAATGCCTTTTTTAATTTTTTATCTTTAAGAAAAAATAATTTAAGACTGTAGCAAAAGCCTGTGGTTTTGTAGCCGGCAGATTCTTTTATTAATAATTCGGAATACTTTGCCGTTTCGTGTGGGCTACTAAGGTTATATTGGTAATTCACAATATCAAAAAGATAACAGATTTTAAGTTTTTTAAGATCCGGATAATCTAAAGACTCACCAACAATTGTTTTTTTTATGCGAATTCTTTTTTTTGTTTCAAAAATAAAATACAGCATTACTCTTCTTCTTTTAACCTTTTGATGATTGTCAGAGTCTTCCAATTCATTTACTTGGATATCGAGATAAGGATAAATCAGGTCAGGAAATAAAAACAGAGAGTAACCAAGGTAAATTAAAAAAAATAAGAAGCAAGGTGCTATTAAAATCAAGGCCAAGTGAGACTCATGGGATTTAATAACATAATAACAATATAAAGTAAGAGTTATGTGCAGGGATAAACTTGTTAACCCCAGCACAAAGGACTTTGATATAAAATAATCTTGTGCAAGATTTTCTTCTTCCTGATATTTTTTCTTCTTTATAACGATTATAAGTACGATCAGCACCTGAATTGCCAAAATTAAAAGTGGTATTATGTAAAGTCTAAATGGATGTATTTGTGATCGTGTTTCTGGAACAATAATTAAAACCAATGATGTACAAAAAGAAATAATTGCAATTTCAAATCCGTTCTCAAAGACCCAATTAGATCTATGTTTTTTATCTAAAAGATATGAAATTAAAATCCTACTTACAGGAATAGATAATGGTATAAAAATGTATTCGAATAAGAACCATAAAACACTATCCATCTCACCCCAGTTTAGTAAATTTTTGTAAAATTTTTCTCAATTTATTATCGAAATTATCATGTTCTTTTCTCAGGTACCACCTGTTCCATTTATTTTCTATTTCATTCGGATAAAATGAACCTAATTTATTTATGCTATATTCAGTTAATATGCAAATGGAAATCTTCGGAAATTTTTTATTGAGCCTGTGATAAAGATAAATCCCTTTATAAACATCTTTCTTGACCTTATAGCATTTTGGAAGTGAAATATTGATATCTAAAAAGATCAGATAACTTGTTGTTGAAAGATCGATTAAATTATTGGATCTCTTCTCTAACTCCATTAAAAAAGTTTCTGGCGGAATATTTCCATTATAATCAACCATGTAATCAAGTGAAATATTTCTAAGAGATTCCGTTGGAAGTTGCTCTTCATTATCATCTACAGAGTAGCATGCAAATTTCCTATTTGGCATCACCTGTACCAAATCATTAACCTTGGTTTTAGTAGAATTCTTATCCTTACTGTCGCCACTTCTTGATTTTTCTATTGTAATTTTGCCGAGGGCCATAAAGGAAGTTTTATTGTAAAAGTCGTTTTATTATCAGCGGTTTGATTCGGTATGATATCCCCGCCAAGCCACTTTACAAATCTTTTCGCGATCGTTAATCCATTACCATTGCCATTTAAAGGCGCCATTTTCTTTGCCTCTTCGGATCTCTTTCGTTGTTTAAAAATAATATTTTTATTCCTAGGAAGTTCTAAACCCCAATTGATAACTTTTAAATAAAGGAAATTTCTATCAACCGACGTCTCTTGTATGATAACTAACCTGTGTGCATAATCTGCATTAACAGATGAGTTTTTGGATGCAGGTCTAAATTTCGAATTAAAGCTATATTTTAAAGCATTTGTTAGCAAATGAAGCAAGGGCAGTGCTATTAAGTCTTCATTATAATTAGTCATAAAATTTTCGGGTAAAAGATTTTTTAACTGGTAATCAACTGCTCTAATATTCCCTCCTTTTAAAACATCTTTCGATTTTTCAAGTGCTGTTAGTATGTCATAGAATTTTATTCCCCTCGCAACAAGTGTTTCATCAAGGTCATAAGCTGTTTCTGTTAAATTAAAATCTTCATCGTATCGAATAGAATTAAATTGACTAATTTCATCAGTATGATATTTTATTTCAAGCAATTTCCCTTTGGCAATTTCTATTTTTTCAATGGAACTCTTCTTTGGATTATCTAAAAATTTAATAGCGTTTTCAACCGGACTCAAAAATTCATGATTAATATGATCCAGATACAATACTTGGAAATCTTTGATGTTAGATTTTTTTGCTAAGTACTCTAGGCCTAGTCTCTGTACATATGGATAGATGACATTAATATCATTTTTAAAAAAGAATTTATATTCAGTGTTAGCAAAAGTTAAATAACCCATTTGAGATTCACTATCAAATATTGGCAGAATGATTACCTCCCTTATTTGATGTCTCACACAGATTTTGCAATAATGCTGGGTAAAAACATCTTTGATGTATATTTGATTTTTTCTTTTCTTTTTAAGCTTATTTATATCCGATGTAGATCTTATTATTTCTTCATCATCGCAATAATAATAAGTTTCATCTACAACGTGCAATTGTTCTGTAGTTGGATCTATTGCTATTGAAAATTGTAAACCCAATATCGTTACATAACTGCTTTTGTTAGATCGCTTGTTAAATATTTGAAGCAGGCTTTTGTTATTTTTGAAAAAATCTACATTGTCAGTGTATTCGTTAATATATTTATTTACATTGCTCGTTCTTCCCGTGATAACATATTCTCCTCTTTTAAGTATTCTTATAATACAGCCATAACAATTAACCATTTGCCTGAATCCTTCGCATACCTCGTCAAGATTATCTTTATTTACCACACTATGAAGGTCTAGTTTTAATAACGCCGTTTGTGGATATTGACGACCAATATAAAATGAAATTGATGTTAATGCTGATTCAAGTGAATTCGATATTCTAGGAACAAGTTTTCCTTTTATACTTAATATTTTTTTTGCATGACGAGCATTAAATGTTAAGCGCAGCAAACCAAAAACTCTCCCCTTGAAGACCAATGGAAAATAAACCAGTTTTTGGTACTCAAATTTTTCGAGCACGCCCTTTTCCATTAGCAACTCGGCAGTTTGGATTATATTAATGCTACCTTTTTTATCGAAAACTTTTCCTTCAGTAGGCTGAACAACTGCATTCTTGAACTGGTTTATGAATTCAATGTACACTTTGTTGGCATCCCCTTCATGTCTTTCCTGCCCAAAAACATAAACATCGTCTTTCTTAATTACTTCCAAGTAATGCTCATAATATGGCCATAGATCCTTCAGATTTTTTTTAAATTCTTCAAATCTTTCCTCCTCGACATCATGAAAAACCACATTTTTTTCATTACAATAAGACTTAAAATCGGCATACGTTAAAATCTCGCCCTCATAAATCCCATCTTTACTATTATGTCTGGCGTATTCGTAAAGAAGGACATTACTAAGGATCTGCTTATACTTGTTCTTTGCCACAAGCGATTTATTATATTGACGCAAGTTTAAGTAAATACCAGATACTTTTAAACTATTACTAAAGCCATTATATAATTGTAATGAAACACTGGAAGCACTATGACACTTTGCGAACAATCTGCAAATTGAGTTGTACATCAAATCAAGTTGTATATCGGATTGATATAAAGTGAGTAAATATTTGGAGAGCTTTGTTTCATCCTTTTTATTTACATTAATTTGGCCTTTTTCCCCAATCCTCATCAGCAGTTAAATTTATTTTACAAAAGACTTTATCATATAAATTTAATAGATTTATATCATTTTTCCTCTTAAGGCGAATTTGTACAAAAAAAAGTAAAAATTTTTTATTATAAAACAGTGTTTTCACCCATTTTTTTAGACTGGTACAATTTTTTTATTCTTTCATATAATATTTTCAATGTAACTGCCGCTTCATCCCATGTTTTATGAAGAAAAAAAACTTTATTTATTGATGTTATCCTCATGGGCGTTTACTTAATTTAATCAATCTTTACCCATGCTTGTAAAAACATTCGGCAGCGCCGTCTATGGCGTTGAAGCCATCACCATCACTGTAGAAGTAAATGTAAATAACCAGGGCCAGCATTATTATATTGTTGGGTTGCCGGATAATGCCGTGAAAGAAAGTTTGCAAAGAGTAGAGAGTGCTATCAAAAGCAATCATCATTATATGCCACGAACAAAGCTGGTGGTGAATCTTGCACCCGCTGATATAAAAAAAACGGGTTCTTCATTCGATCTTCCTATTGCCATTGGTACATTGGGTGCAACAGAGCAAATAGAAAATCCTGAGCGATTAGAAAAATATGTGATCATGGGTGAGTTAAGTTTGGATGGTGCCATTAAACCAATCAAAGGCGCATTGCCCATCGCCATACAGGCACGTAAAGAAGGATTTGAAGGTTTGATTGTTCCTGCTGCCAATGCAAGAGAAGCAGCGATGGTCAATAACTTAAAAGTATATGGCGTTGAACATTTGAATGACGTGATCGGTTTTTTTAAAGATGAAACCACCCTCAAGCCAACAGTTGTAAACATCAGAGAAGAATTTGCCCATGCACAAAGTGATTTTGAAATTGATTTTTGTGATGTAAAGGGACAGGAAAATATTAAACGTGCGCTTGAGATCGCAGCGGCCGGCGGACACAATGCGATTTTAATTGGCCCACCCGGTGCAGGTAAAACCATGTTGGCAAAAAGATTACCAACCATCCTGCCACCACTCACTTTACAGGAAGCATTGGAAACAACAAAGATCCATAGCGTTGCAGGCAAACTTCCGGAGAATGCAACGTTGGTGAGTAAACGCCCTTTTCGCAGTCCGCACCATACGATCTCAGATGTTGCTTTGGTCGGTGGTGGTGGCAATCCACAACCCGGCGAAATTTCGCTTGCACACAATGGTGTTTTATTTTTAGATGAATTGCCTGAATTTAAAAGAGCCGTATTGGAAGTAATGCGTCAACCGATGGAAGAACGAAAAGTGACCATCAGCCGTGCAAGAATTGCCTTGGATTTTCCAGCAAGCTTTATGTTGATAGCAAGTATGAACCCCTGTCCCTGCGGATATTTCAATCACCCGGAAAGAGATTGTACCTGTGGTCCCGGCATCGTTCAAAAATATTTAAGCAGGATCAGTGGCCCATTGCTTGATCGCATTGACCTGCATGTAGAGGTAACACCAGTCGCATTCAATGAACTTACTTCTGTAAATACTTATGAAAAAAGTGAGGCTATCCGTGAACGTGTGATCCTGGCTAGAAATATACAGGCAGAACGATATAAAGAAAATGAAGGTGTTTATGCCAATGCACAAATGAGTAGTAAGATGCTAAAAGAGATCTGCATCATTTCTCCTGCCGGACACAGCCTCTTAAAAACTGCCATGGAAAAATTAAATCTTTCTGCAAGGGCCTATGATCGAATCTTAAAAGTTAGCCGCACCATTGCGGATCTATCGGGAAGTGCGGACATCAAACCCGAACATATGGCTGAAGCGATACAATATAGAAGCCTGGATCGGGAAGGTTGGGGAGGATGATGAATACTCCATCCTATGAACAGCCCATGAGAGATTTAAATTCAAGTTCATTTTAAAAATTCCTCCATCATCACATCTCCAAATTTCCAAATCTTCAAATTACCTGCCTTTCCGTCACTTTTTCCGAAATTGCATCATATTTGATACATTGAAAACTTTCGATGTATTTTTGCGCCGCCGTGGTGAGGTGTTTCACCAACCACAGAGGATAAATAACAAATAAACTAACTGAAGCAATAAAAAAAAATTCATGAAGATCTTATTAAAATACCTGAAGCCATATAAATGGCTGGTTGTATTAACGCTGGTACTTGCATCATTTAATATTGGTTTTTCATTGCTTGATCCCATTATTTTGGGTAAATTGATCAACCTTGCAGGCGGGTATAGGAATACGCAGCATTTTACTTATGACAGGTTCTATTATTCTTTTTCCTGGAAGAACCCCGGTGTATGGTTCCTGCTTCTTTGTTCTATTTCTGTAGCCATGATCAGCCGCATTGCAAAAAATTTCCAGGATTATTTTTTAAATGTTGTTATCCAGAAATTTGGTGCAGGTGTTTTTACAGATGGATTACAACATGCCATGAAACTCCCCTACCAACAGTTCGAAGATCAGCGCAGCGGCGAAACACTTTCCATATTAACCAAAGTACGGGCAGACGTTGAAAAATTCATGATCAATTTCATCAACATTCTTTTTGGTGTGATCATCGGGGTTGTATTTGTTTTTGTGTATGCTGCTATTTTTATTCATTGGAGTATTCCTGTTGCTTATGTAATTGGTATTACGGTACTCACGATCGTTACCAATTTTCTGAGTAAGAAAATAAAGATCATTCAAAAAAATATCGTTGGCGAAACAACCGCATTGGCAGGATCTACAACAGAATCTTTGAGAAACATTGAACTTGTAAAAAGCCTTGGGCTTACCAAACAGGAAGTAGGCAGGTTGAATAAAAATACTTTTAAGATATTAGGGCTTGAACTTAAAAAAGTAAAACGCATAAGAAGTATCAGTTTTGTACAAGGTACCATGGTAAATACGTTGCGCCAGGTGATTCTTTTTATTTTAATGAGCTTGATCTTTAAAGATAAAATGGATGCAGGACAACTTGTAACGATGCAGATATTTTCATTTTTTGTTTTTGGTCCGTTACAGGAAATAGGAAACATCCTGCTCTCCTACCGTGAAGCAGAAGCATCATTGAATAATTTTGATGCGTTGATGAAAAAAGCGCCTGAACAGGAACCTGCAAATCCAAAACCATTGGGTGCCATTCACGATCTTGGTTTTAAAAATGTTAGTTTCCAACACCAGACCGCTTCACACAAAGCCATTGATGATATCAGTTTTAATGTACAGGTTGGTGAAACAATTGCATTTGTTGGTCCAAGCGGAAGTGGTAAATCTACATTAATGAAATTATTGGTGGGACTTTATCGTCCGCAACAGGGAAAGATTCTTTATAACGGTCTCGATGAGACGGAAATTCATTTTGATGACTTGAGAAATCAAATCGGTTTTGTTACGCAGGATACGAATCTTTTCAGTGGTACCATCAGGGAAAATTTAATGTTCGTTAATCCTACTGCTTCAGAAGCTGATTTGAATAATGCATTGACAAAAGCATCCTGTACCGGCTTATTAGAACGTGCAGAAAAAGGCATTGATACCATGATTGGTGAAGGTGGATTAAAATTATCAGGTGGAGAAAAACAACGTATCTCCATCGCAAGAGCATTATTGCGCAAACCACATTTACTCATATTTGATGAAGCAACTTCTGCATTGGATTCATTGACAGAAGAAGAGATCACCAATACCATTAAAGATATTTCTTCACAAAAAGAACAGGTAACTATTTTAATCGCACATCGCTTAAGCACCATCATGCATTCAGACAGAATTTATGTACTTGAAAAAGGCGAAGTAGTAGAAACAGGCAATCATGATTCATTGGTTGCTGAAAAAGGTTTATACTATGCGATGTGGCGCCAACAGATTGGAGAAAGAAAGCCTATGGATAGGGTAAGTGTTCCAGCTTAATGGAATCTTTTAACTTAATGGGTAGCTTTTTGCAGTAAAGAAATTTTCAAAATACAACATACAATATTCAATGTCCAGGTATAAAATTATTGCCGGTGAACATTGAATATTGTACGTTGTATTTGGAAAATTAAAATTACAGACTTTCGAAATTATAAAACACTTCACCCAAAAATAACCACACACAGAACTCAAAACACTTAATTACCTTTGCAGCATGAACGAAGAAAAGCGTCCCGCTCCTAATTATTTGTGGAGTATCCTCACGATGAAATGCCCGCGATGCAGAAGAGGTGCGATGTATAAAGATCCCAATCCTTACAGGAAAATTACATTGAAACATATTTTTGATATGCATGATCATTGTCCTGAGTGCGGACAAAAATATGATCTTGAACCAGGCTTTTGGTATGGTACTGCTTATGTAAGCTATGCATTAACGGTAGCTATTTCTATGACAACATTTGTAGCATGGCTGGTATTGATTGGTGTATCAACAGATGATAACAGGATATTCTGGTGGCTGGGATTAAATGCAGTTGCGCTTGTAATTTTACAACCGTGGATCATGCGGCTGAGCCGCGTAATTTATATACGATTCTTTATTCGTTATGATGAAAATTATGAATTCACAAAGCCGAAGGAATTTGAGTAATTTTTATTGACAGCTATGATTGGAAAACGGATGATACGGACTGAGCGGATGACCACGGATTTATTTTTTGTTCCAAAAAATAGCAGATACTTATCGACTCAATTAATCTAATAGATTAAAAATATTTTATTTTTCCGCCATGTTGCGTCAGCAACATAAATCCGTGATCATCTGCTCATCCGTTTCATCCGTCTTCCAATCATTGAGGTAGATCAATTAATGTTTTCAATGATACCAGCAATACCCTGTCCTCCACCAACGCACGCAGTAACAATTCCATATTTTTTATTCAACCGTTTCATATCATTCGTGATTTGGATGGTTAGTTTGCAACCTGTACAACCAAGCGGATGACCAAGTGCAATAGCGCCACCATTTATATTTACAATGTCAGGATTCATTTCTAATTTTCTTATCACTGCCAATGCCTGTGATGCAAAAGCTTCATTCAATTCTACAAGATCTATTTGAGAAAGATTCATGCCTGCCTGCTTCAAAACTTTTGGAACAGCTTCAACAGGTCCAATACCCATAATACGGGGATGCACACCCGCACTTGCACAATTCACAAGGCGTGCGATTGGTTTCAATCCAAGTTCATTGATCATTCTTTCGCTCATCACAATTACAAAAGCACTGCCATCACTTGTTTGAGAAGAATTTCCTGCAGTAACACAACCACCGGCAGCAAATGCTGGTTTTAATTTTGCCAACCCTTCTATTGAGGTATCTGCTCTTACACCTTCATCAGTATCAACAATAAAATTCCTTTTTTGCTTCTTTCCTTTTTGATCAAGATAAATTTCTTCTACATTGATTGGAAGAATACCTGATTTAAAATATCCTTCTTTAATTGCATTTCCTGCTTTCACATGACTGTTATAACTAAATGCATCCTGGTCCTCACGGCTCACATTATATTCTTTGGCCACAGCCTCTGCCGTTAGTCCCATGCTTAAATAATAATCAGGTTCATCTTTCGCAATTGAATAAGC
>JBDTLP010000053.1:0-33435 GCA_039934735.1 Ferruginibacter sp.
CAAGGCCAAGGCACACAACTACCCGTGACGTGGAGCCGCAGGAAGATAAATTCAGCGGATTTATTTTTAAGATACATGCCAACCTCGATCCAAAGCATCGTGATCGTATTGCATTCCTAAGAGTATGCAGTGGCAGGTTTGCACGCAACACCTATTATCATCATGTGCGCCAGGATAAAGATGTTCGTTTCAACAATCCGTACAGTTTTCTTGCACGACAAAAAGATGTTATCGAAGAAGCATATCCAGGAGATGTGGTTGGTTTGTTTGATACAGGTAATTTTAAAATTGGTGATACATTAACTGAAGGAGATAATTTTTATTTCACTGGCATACCAAGTTTCTCCCCTGAAATATTTAAAGAAGTGATCAACAAAGATCCAATGAAAACAAAACAATTGGAAAAAGGTTTGTTGCAACTTACTGATGAAGGCGTAGCACAATTGTTCACGCAATTTGGAGGAAATAAAAAGATCATTGGTTGTGTAGGTGAACTGCAATTTGAAGTAATACAATATCGATTGCTGCATGAGTATGGCGCATCTGTACAAATGACCAGCCTTCCATTTTATAAAGCATGTTGGTTAACCAGTGAAGATCCAAAGAAGCTGGAAGATTTTGTAAAATACAAGCAGGCAAATATTGCTGAAGATAAGGATGGCCATATTGTTTACCTGGCACAAAGCGAATGGTTCTTAAATACAGAGCGAACGAATAACCCGGCGATAGAGTTTCATTTTACGAGTGAGATTCATAAGTAGGTGAATAAGTGAATGGGTGAATAAGTGAATAGTTAGCATGAAAAATTTCATTGAGCTATTCACTTATTCACCCATTCACAAATTCTTTAAATCCGGCACTACATTTTCACTATTTTCTCAATCCACTTATTCTCTGCAGACTGGATAGTTATAAAGTAAGTTCCTTTTGTTACATCGCTTATATCAATTAAAACAGGGTTTGCAGGTATAGTACTCACTTTTTTTGTTGTTACAATTTGTCCAAGTTCATTTGTAACAGAGATGTTCACATCTGAAACTGCATTATTAATAATCACTTTTATAATTCCTGAGGTTGGATTAGGATATACAAGTGTATAAAAATCTTTGTTTACTATTCTTGCCGTTCTTGTTGAACTTGATTTTTTAGAACCATCATTATCATTGATCAATAATTTATAATAGTACAAAATGTTTGGCTTTGCAGTATTATCAATAAAATTATATGAATTGGAATGTGAATTGCTTTTTGAAACGACATTTCCTAAGGTAATAAAATCGGGTTCATATCCTGACGTTGATCTTTGAACAAAATAGTTGCTGATGTTTAATTCGTCCTGGGTATTCCAAGTTAATGCGATTTTTTTATTATTGATGACGGATGCTTTAAAATCTGTGAGCGTAACTGGTACAATGATATTGCAACTATCAATAATAAATGAACAGTTTGTATTGGAACTATTTATTGCTGCCGCTCCCGATATACTTCCATCCCAGTTTGTATTGCCTTGTTTATTTATGAGATTATCAAAGCTATAATATGCTAATAAACCTGTTTGTGTAGCTGGATTTGGAAGAGCTGCATTCATATTGGCCCGAATTTGTGATTGTGTTCTTGCTACATTCCAAATACGAACATTATTAACATAACCTAAGAATTGGGTACTGTAAATTGATCCAGGATAAAGACCAATCTGCGTATTCAAATCATTTTGAATTAAGCTACCTGTAGCAGCTACCTGGCTTAAAAGAAATCCATTACGATAATATTTTAAAGTAGTTCCATCATACACCATTGCTATATGATACGTTTTATTCAGTTCAATTTCACAAACATCTGGTGTACCAAAAAAGCCATTTGTAGTTGTTATATAAGCATGATTTGGCCTTAATAAATAATTTACATTTGGCGGGTCAGTATGTTTGGAAACAACATCTCCTTCTGAGTTATTTCCGCCCCCTGGCAAATACGGTTGTGTCCTGTTAATTTCGGCTTCAATAGTAATAGTGTTTCCGCTTACATCCAAATCACCAATACTTACAAAAGCTGGATAAGCAGCCAGGTTTAACCATGATGCACATGAATCAACATGACAACTATCTATTACCAGATTACAACTTGTGTTGGTTGCGTTTATACTTGCTCCTCCTCCTAATGCTCCATTCCATGCAGCGTTGCCTTGTTTGTTTAACAGATCGTCAAAAGTATAATATGCCAATAGACCTGTCTGAGTTGGTGGATCGGGAAGTGAAGTACTCATAAAATTTTGTATCTCAGATTGTGTACGTGCAACATAGGATTAGGTAGAATAAGCGCATAGCCTTTACCAGCTTTGGTTAGCACTTTAAATTCGTTGCTTTCGCCTCCACAGCCGGCGGGCTGCGTACCTGCACCGTCGCTCCTTTCCGCCGTTTGAAAAAATATGCTGCGCATTTTTTCAATTCCGACTTCGTCGGAACCCGACGGAAAGATGCGCCTTATGCAGGTACTGATAGAATTCCAAACTCTTTTTCATTCGAAACTTAAGCCTGAAAAGAGATTGCGCTTGTTCTACCTAATCCTACGTGCAACATTCCAAATGCGCACTTCATTGATGTATCCTAAAAAAGTAGAAAGATAAGTACCTGAATAACGGCCAATCCTTGTTGGCCACAGATTTTGTACAAGATCACCAGTAGCAGGAATTTCGCTCATTAAATAACCGTTTCTATAAAACTTTAAAGTAGTTCCATCATAAACCATTGCAACATGATACGTTTTATTTAATTCTATTTCGCAAAAATCGGGCGTCCCAAAATAACCATCCGTTGTAGTTATATAAGCATGGTTTGGCCTGAGTAAATAATTAACATCAATAGGGCTATTATGCTTTGAAACGATATCACCTTCATTGTTATCACCGATGCCGGAAGCATAAGGTAAAGTTCTATTTACCACTGCTTCTATTGTTAGCTGATTACCTGTAATATTCAATTGCCCGACATCAACATAAGAAGGTTGAGAAGGGGTGCTTAGCCAGTTATTACAAGTCAATGGCGCACCACATCCACCATACACATTCACTTCATCCTGGTTTATTGCCCTATCATAAATTCTTACTTCATCAAGATCTCCATTAAGCCAATAAGGAAATTGAGCATTATTTAAATGACCAAGATATAAGTCAAAATTACCTGTTGCGGGATTCAGAACCGAAGCTGTTGTTGCCCGCAAGATACAATCAACATATATTTTAGAAACAGTACCATCGTCTGTCATTACCACACTATACCATTGGTTCAAATTTACAAAAGGGGCAGGTGCTATGGCTCCACCACCATAACGACCAGCATAAAATACTTCATTGGTAGTTGGAGGATTATTGGAACAACCCAATACCGGATCTGCAAATCTCAAACTATAAGTTCCCGCTATAAAATCGCCATCAGCTTTTGCAACCATCATATTATTCTCACAGGGGCCTAAATAAAATCCTGTTGCTTTAACTTTTGCACATATAGATATTGTACTTCCCATGTTCAAAGTTGGGGCATTTGGAATTAACATATAATTATCTATACCGTTAAAATGATAGGCACTGTTTGGATGACCAAACTGGTCAGCAGTTAATGTTGCATTATTAAAAACGGGATTGTTATTGTTGCCACTTTCGTCATTGGCATTTCCATTAAATGGATAATAGGCACGCAATCCAAGGGTTAAATCTACCTGAGAAAATGCACAGGAGTAAATGAGCAGGCTTACTGCAACAAATATTTTTTTCATAAAAGTTAATAAAAGCAATGAATCAATATGTAAAAGGAATTACCTGTTTCGATCCAGTATTGGATTGAATGATTCACAGAGGATATAGATGTTCATTTTGGAAGAAAATAATGGGAACCAAATATAGTGTTTTTTTACAATCCCGTATAGTTATAAGGACTAATCCCTTTTAATTCTTTCTTAATAGTTGCAGATACTTTCAATCCATTTATAAAATCATGGATCGTCTTTTTATCAATGGCATTTTTCCCCCTGGTAAGATCTTTCAATGCCTCGTATGGATTGGGATAATTTTCTCTTCTTAAAATGGTTTGAATGGCTTCTGCTACAACGGCCCAGTTGTTTTCAAGATCAGCTTTTAATTTTGCTTCGTTCAATATTAGTTTTCCCAATCCCTTTTCAATTGATTTGATCGCAAGAATAGTATGTGCCATTGGTACTCCTATATTTCTTAAAACGGTACTGTCGGTAAGATCTCTTTGTAATCTCGATATAGGTAATTTTGATGCAAGATGTTCCCAAATAGCATTGGCGATGCCTAAATTTCCTTCGCCATTTTCAAAATCAATTGGATTTACTTTATGTGGCATGGCGCTGCTGCCTATTTCACCTTTCTTTGTTTGTTGTTTGAAATAATCCATGCTGATGTATGACCAAATATCCCTGGCCAGATCTGTAAAGATTGAATTGATGCGTTTGATGGCATCGAAATGTGCAGCAAGGATATCATAATGTTCTATCTGTGTGGTGTATTGCTGGCGCTGTAATCCAAGTTTTGTTTCTACAAATTCATCAGCAAATTTTATCCAGTTAAATTTCGGGTAGGCGATGTGGTGAGCATTGAAGTTTCCGGTAGCACCACCAAATTTTGCGGTGAAAGGGATATAGCTGAATAACTGCACCTGGTTTTCCAATCGTTCTACAAATACCATCAGTTCTTTACCTAGACGGGTAGGAGAGGCTGGTTGTCCATGCGTACGTGCAAGCATTGGAACATCTTTCCATTGCGTGGCAAGTTTAAAAATATGTTGTTGTAAATTTAAAACAGCGGGTAGATATTCAAGTTCAATGGCATCTTTCCATAACATTGGAACAGCCGTATTATTAATGTCCTGGGAAGTGAGCCCAAAATGCACCCACTCTTTTATATTACCAACACCAAATGTTTCAAGTTTGTTTTTCAAAAAATATTCAACAGCTTTCACATCATGATTGGTAACTTTTTCTGTTTCCTTTATTACTTCAGCATCTGTTACAGAAAAATCATTGATCAAAAGCCTCAACTGGTTTTTAATTTTATTATCAAGCTTAAAAAATTTCTTTTCTGCAAGCATGATAAAATATTCTACCTCTACATGTAAACGGTATTTTACCAAAGCATATTCTGAGAAATAATCAGAAAGCTGTTTGGAACTGTTATAATAACGTCCATCAATGGGTGATACTGCAGTTAGTGGAGATAGTTGCATTTTATTAAACTGGATTTGAGTAATTTTGCTGCGAAATTAATCTAAAGCAGTTGGACAGAAAAATAAGGGTTGCAGCAGTAAGCTATCTAAATACCAAACCGCTTACTTATGGGTTTGAAAAAGGGCAAATGGCAGTACAAATGGAGTTAATATTTGAATATCCTGCAAAAGTAGCCGCTATGTTATTAAATGATGAAGTTGATATCGGGTTGATTCCGGTGGCAGTTATTCCCAAATTAAAAGAGCATCATATTATTTCCGATTATGGCATTGGGGCCACAGGTGAAGTGGCGAGTGTTTGCCTGTTTAGCAATGTTCCTATAGAAGAAATACAGTCTGTTTATTTGGATTATCAAAGCCGTACATCCGTGGCTTTATTAAAAATACTATTAAAAAAATATTGGAAAATTTCTCCTGAATTGATTGCGGCTGAAGCAGGCTATGAAGAAAAGGTAAGCGGTACTGTTGCTGGTCTCGTTATTGGCGACAGGGCATTTAAACAAAGAAAGAAATCAACTTACATGTATGATCTTGCCACTGCATGGAAGGAAATGACGGGCCTTCCATTTTTATTTGCGGCCTGGGTTTCCAATAAAAAACTACCTGCTGATTTTATTGCCAATTTTAATAAAGCTACTTCTCTTGGATTGAATCACATTGATGAGATCGTAGCTCAAAATAAATACGAAGATTACGACCTTCATCAATATTATACAGAGAATATTAATTATGTACTGGATGAAAAAAAGCGTGAAGCACTTACATTATTTCTCCAGCTATTATCATCGAATGAGTAACAGGTTTCCTTTTCTTGTCACATTGCCACAAAGTGTTTCTCCTGAAAGATAATATACGTAGTTGCCAATGCTGGAAGGATTTCCTTTATAGTTTCCATCCCAGCATTCTGAAACAGTATGTGTTTCAAAAACTTTTTCACCCCAACGGTTGAAGATCATCAGATGGAAATTCTTCGTTTCGCCCCAATACGTTACGCCCCAGCAATCATTGAGGCCATCACGGTTTGGTGTAAACGAATTGGGAACATTGAATCCAAAATATTTTCCACCTTTTCTGCGAACAATAACAGTGTCTTTATTTTTACAACCATTCATATCGGTTCCAACAACGATATACTGTGTGGTAACATAAGGCGACGCAATTGGATTGTAAATCGTATAATCGTTCAAACCTTCTGCAGGTATCCAGGTATATTGTGAAGCGCCGAAAGCGGTTAACTGTGATTCAGGTGTACCGCAATCAAGGTCATTTGATTTGCTTGCACTCACAATTGGCAATGGGTTTACGGTTACGCGGACACTAAAAGTACTATCGTAGTTACATGTTTCATCTCTTACAATTAATGTATATGTTGTTGTTGTTACAGGATCAGCCATTGGATCCACAATAGTAGCATTGCTTAAATGTGTAGCGGGTGTCCACAGGTATTCATAAGTCGTTCCATTATTTCCATCAAGCTGAACTGATTCATTAGCGCAGATCGTTTTATTTTCCGGTGCATTAAAAACAGGTTTAGCAGCAATGGTCACAGTAACGGTATCTTTTGCGATACATCCATTGGGAGCAGTTCCGGTAACATAATAAATATATACGCCTGTTGTTCCGGTGAATACCGGGTTTGCAATAGTGGGGTCATTCAGGTTGGTAGCTGGTGTCCATGAATATGTTTGTGCACCTGTAGTAGTAAGCGTAACAGTATTCACAGAGCAGGAAGTAAAATCAGGAATTGATTGCACATTCGGTGTTGGTTTCACTGTGATATTCACAGAGGCAGTTGAAAAACATCCTGTGCTGTTGTTCGTTCCTGTTATGATCATTGTTTGTGAAACCGTATCAACAAAATATGGATTTATAGTATTGGGATTTGATACAGATGTTGCAGGCGACCAGTGACTGGATGTTGCATTGCTGTTTGAGATAAGTTGTATGCTGTCTCCTTTACAAATATTATTGTTGGTAATAGTACTTACTACCGGAACCGAATTAATTGTAATGGTTACCGTATCACTTGCCTTGCATGCATTGGCACCCGTTCCTGTTACGGTATAAGTTTGTGTAGTAGTTCCGGTAAATACAGGACTTGCTATACCTGCATTGCTTAGGTCAGTTGCAGGTACCCATGAATAAGCTTGTGCACCTGTTGTAGTAAGTGTAATATTATGTGCACCACAAAGCGCTGAATCAGGAATAGTTTGAACAAGGGGTAATGGTTTCACTGTAATGTTCACAGTATCTTTTGCAAAACATCCTGTAGCATTGGTTCCTGTTATAATCATTTGCTGTGAAACAGTATCATGAAAATATGGATTGAGGATCGTTGGATTACTCACAGAAAGGGCAGGGGCCCATTGATTGTTTTCTGCGGTGCTGTTTGTTGTTAATTGTATTGAATCTCCACGACAAATACTAATATCATTGATCGTACTAACGGCAGGCTGTGGGTGCACCGTGATGGTTACGGTATCATTTGCTTTACATGTATTGGCGCCTGTTCCTGTTACGATATAAGTTTGTGAACTGCTTCCAGTGAAGATTGGATTGGCGCTACCAGCATTGCTAAGTCCTGTTGCAGGCAGCCATGAATAAGTTTGCGCACCTGTGGTAGTAAGTGTAACATTGTGTACACCGCAAAGCGATGTATCAGGAATACTTATTACCAGTGGCAATGGTTTTATTGTCACGTTTACAGTGTCTTTTTTAAAACATCCAGTAGCAGTAATTGTTCCTGTTACAATCATTTGTTGTGAAACCGTATCATGAAAATAAGGATTTGAAATAGAAGGATCATTTACAGAAAGGGGAGGCGTCCATTGATATGTAGTTGCTGTGCCTGTGGTTGTAAGCAGCATGCTATCAAGTTTGCAAATACTAAAATCATTTATTGTTGTAACTGCAGGTACAGGATTTACAGTGAGCAATACAGAATCAATGGCATTACATCCTAAACTGCTTGAGGTATTCAGGTAGAACATGGTAGTGGTAGAAATGGTTGCAGTAGGATTTTGCAATGTATTATTATCCAGCAAACCGGCAGGTGTCCATGTATAACCAGTGCCGGTTGTAATTCCATGTAAAATATGAGTAACAGTGCCATTGCTGCAAAAGCTTGTATCAAGCCCGGCATTTACAACTACTTGCGTTGGAGTAACGGTAGTGGTTATGCTGTCTTTGCATCCATTGATATCAGTTGCAACCAAATGAACCGTGTATGGACCTGCGCCCGAATAACCATGCGAAGTATTTTGTGTGTTGGCATGATTACCGTCTCCTAAATCCCAATCCCATGTTGCAATCGGATCTGTGTTCGTGTACCCGAACCCGTGAAAGTCAAAACCAGTACAGGATGTTGTATTATCCTGGATGCGTACAGAATCTATGTTGGGTTTAAAGAGAACGGTATCCCTGTTTAACACAAAACCAAATCGTGGTGCGCCATTGCTGCCGTTAGTTGCGCCATGTGTTGTATTATAACAAGCACTCACCGGGTTGAGAATAAGGCCTGCAATTCCCCCATTGCCATTAATAGTTGTATTTGCCAATGCAACAGGTTGCTTAAAGAAAAGAACGCCACCACTTCCTCCTGAACCAGGTCCATGACAATCATTGGGGAAAGAAGTATTAAAATTGGAATTACCAGCGCCCCCGGTAAAATTTACATTGACTGTATTGATGATATTGTTGGCAATAAGAATAACTGATCCACCGCCGCCGCCGGCAGCACCACCTTCATCATGTATTGTATCGGGACGTGATTGTCCATTTGCATTAATGTTGTATGAGTTTCCTTTAACGTAATTGGATGAAATGAAAATAATGCCACCCCCATTTCCGCCATCAAAAACCGGGAAGCCATTGTCCTCCTGGCCACCACCACCACCACCACCTAAATAAATTTTTGTATTAAGATTATTGATTAATGCTTGTCCGGCTATGCCTTGTAAAGTACCGCAACCAGTATATTCCTGTCCCCCCATTCCACCAGTTACGATGTTACTACCCCCGCCTGCACCGGAATTACCAGCAAAACATCCGCCACCGCCGTTGGCAACATGGCCACCACCTGCGCTCCATGTTCCTGCTATTTCTGAAATGCCCTCACCTTTAAATCCTGTACTAAATGCAAACGCATATTCCGGCAGGCCACATTGAAAACCATTTCCCGTACCGCCGCCCCTAAAACCTTTTGCATTCACATCGATATCAGCATTTAAGGTAAGTGTATCCCTCACATTAAATGCGAGCACCCCACCTTTCGTTCCATCCCATGGCAAACAGGTAAGGGTAGACGTAACAACAGTGCTTGTATAATAAGGAACTCTTATTAATTGAACCCTGCCAACAGGAATATCGTATTGCCTCGTAAGTTTGTTTTTGAGTTTAATAATATTTCCTGTTTTACTTAGCACAAAATTGAATTCGTAATTGCCAGCATTTTTATAATTGGTGACTGTACCAAATGATGTGGTATTGGTAGAATCAATTTGAGCACCTTTCATCTGGATCAGCAATACGGTATCGCCTGCATTAAACTGCGATGCATCCTGTACGTTAAGTGAATTATCGCATGGATTAAATGCAAGAACAGGCGTGTAATCATTTATAATACTTGAAATATTATTGCTGCAGTTTACAACTGTCACCTGCCTGATAATACTATCCTTACATCCATTAATATCTGTTGCTACCAATGTGACATTGTAAGTTCCATTGGCAGAATAAGTATGTGACGTGTTTTGAACATCGGCAGTAAAACTATCTCCAAAAATCCAATGCCATGAAACGATGCCTGTCGTATTCGTGTATCCGAAACCGTGAAAATCGAAGCTACGGCAAACGGTACCGCTGTCTTTTATTCGAACAGAATCTATATTGGGTTTAAAAAGAACTGTATCAACAGGAACAACCAGGTTAAAAAGATTTAAACCATCTGCTCCTGGCGTTGTACCATAGGGATTATTTCCATCTTGTATTATTACTCCATTTAATCCACCTGTATTTATAGAGCTTACATTTGCGGGAAGGCTTGCATTTTTTATAAAAAGCATACCGCCACCACCACCTCCGCCAGGGCCAATTCTGCCCGGTGCAATACTCCAGATCATATCTGTTCCATGTCCCCCTTTTTTCTGTGCAACTGTATTATCTATATACTGGGTTACATTCAGCAATACAGCTCCTCCACCACCTCCTCCCGGCATTCCATCATGGCAATCAAGATAGGGAGGCACCGTGCAGGCAAGGCCATCATCACCATCAGCTTTTACAATATTCCCATTTGATTTTAAATAGCCGGAATTTACAATAACAATTCCTCCTCCGTTACCACCCGTGGGGTTATAGTTGTTAGGATTATCAGCATTACCTGCACCACCACCACCGCCCATGAATACCCTGTTAGCTGCAGTATTATAAGTAAGCGCATAACCACCAATACCTCGATTATCAAAAGGGAAACCGCCACAATTATCCAACTGGTATCCGCCGAAACCACCGGCACCTGCATTTGCGCCACCACCACCGCCACTATTATGGCCAAGGCCACCACCGCCACCTGAAGCATCTGCACCTTTACCACGTACAATATCCGGTGTTAGTGTAACAATAGATTCGCCTTTAAGTCCCGCAATGATCTGTGCGGTGGATGGATAGATATAATCATTATCAAAACAATTTAATACCGGGTTAGCAGAATTAAAACCTGCTCCGCCGAGGAAACCTTTTCCGGTTACGTCAATGTCAGCATTTAAATTTACCGTGTCCCGGGCATTCAATACAAGCACCCCACCTTTACTTCCATCCCAGGGCAAACAGGTAAGGGTAGACGAAACATTAACGCTTGCTGAATAATATGGAACCCTTATCAATTGAACCTTGCCATTTGGTATATCATATGGCCTTGTAAGTTTATTTTTAAGTTCAACAATATTTCCAGTTCTTGCTTTTACATAATTGAATTCATAATTACCTGCATTGTGATAATTCAATAGGGTGCCGAATGTAGCTGTATTGCTCACATCAATATCGGCACCTTTCATTTGCATGATCACAACTGTATCGCCTGCATTAAATGCAGTGCCATCTTCTACCGTAATTGAATTATTGCAGGGATTTAATGCAAGAACAGGTGTATAGTCGTTGATGATATTTGAAATACTTTGTACAGCACAATCTTTTACAACAATCTTTTTACAAAATGAATTCTGGGTTGGTAAACTAATATCTGTTAATAAATTGACATTATAAGTTCCAGGTTGCGAATAAGTAATTGGATTAGGATTTTGTAATGAACTGCCTGGTATACCGGTACAGCCGTTAAAAACCAACCTGGTAAGCGAGTTATTATTTACATTGGTAATAAAACAATAAATATCACTATTAACTCTAAAAAGTTTTGAAAGAGAATGAGGGAAGTTTAAATTTCCTAAATTTCCCAATGAAGATGTAATTGGAACTCCAAGTATATTATTTTGAAAGTCCAGTTTTGTTATTGTATTAGTGCCAAAATTTACAGATAATCCAATTATACCATCACATAATCTTATAAAAGAAATATCTCTTGGTTGATTCAACGCATTTCCGGGATTCCCAATATTTACGGCAGTTGGTATATTTAATAATGAATTTCCAAAATCCAGTCTTGCCAAAGAATTACTTGCACCTTTATTTGTTATAAATAAATGCCAATTTACACCGTCCTTTATTTCGCCTATTCCCACGGGTTGGTCAAGGCTTCCAATATTTCCTAAATTTATGCCAGTAGGTGTTACAGAAAAATCACTACCAAAATTAAACTGTGTAATTGTGTTACTTGAGGAATTTACAGTGTAACCATACCAATTATTGTTTTCATTAAAAACAAATAAATCTATTGGGAAATTTAAATTTCCGATATTTCCCCAATTTGTTCCTACTGGGGCAGGATTATTTAATGATGGACCAAAATTAACTGTTGCCATCTGGGACACATTGCCAATAGCAGGATTTCCACCAACAATTATTGCAATCCAATTATTGTTGGATTTGACTACTTGTATTCCTTCTCCATCTGCAGGCAATGCTCCTCCAATATTTCCGAGGAAATCAACTGTTGGGGTATTAAGGATACTATTGCCATAATTGAGGCGTACTAAACCGGATGGGATGGCGTTAACAGTAAATCCATAATAATTTCCGGTTTCATCTTTCACAATATCTGTAAAGACCGGGCTACTTAAATCCCCCGCTGGATTGCCAAGATTTAAAGCAGTTGGGGTTGACGAAAGATTCGTTTCACAAAAGGTCCAGTAATAATTGCTGGTTCCAACAGAAGTATTAATTAATTGAACAGGATCGTTTACGCAAACTGTATCTGGTGCAGTAAATGAAGTTATAGTTGTGATTACATTACATGAATCTGCATTAAAAGAGCAATCAGGATTACTTGAATTAATAGATGCAGAGCCTGTTAGTGTTGCATTAAATGTAGCATTGCCCTGTTTGTTTGTAAGATCATTGTAAACATAATATCCTTTCAAGCCTGCTTGTGTCGTCGGACCAGGCAAGGAACTATTCATATAAGTTTGAAGCTGTGCCTGTGTCCTTGCCACATTCCAGATACGTACTTCATTAATAACACCAGCGAATTGATAATCCTGCGCAGCGCCAGGAAAAGAATTATGCCCGATAGTAGTTAGCAGATCGTTCTGAATTAAATTTCCTGTTGCAGGAACCTGGCCCATTAAAAATCCATTGCGATAATATTTCAATGAAGTACCATCATAAACCATCGCAACATGATATGTTTTATTGATCTCAAAGGGACAGGTTTCACTGGCAAATACTTGTCCATTGGTTGTAGTTACAGAACATCCTGCAGGCCACAATGCATAATTAACATTAGATGGGCCAGTATGTTTTGAAACAAGGAAACCATAACTTCCAAATGCATCGGCAGGTAAGGTCCTGTTAAATGTGGCTTCAACAGTTAACTGATTGCCTGGAATATCAAGATCTCCGACAGTGGCGGAAGTAAGGATACCACTTGTTTCGAGCCAATCGTTACATTGAGTAACAGGAACGACCGAACAACTGTCAGCAGTAAAATCACAATTTGAATTCGTATTATTAATAGAAGCACCGTTAAACAAAGTTGCATTCCATAATGCATTGCCTTGTTTATTCAATAAATCTTCAAAAGTATAATAAGCCAGTAAGCCAGGTTGAGTAGTGGGATTTGGAAGTGATGTATTCATGAATGCCTGGATCTGGGACTGCGTCCTGGCTATATTCCATATTCTTACTTCGTTGATATCTCCTAAAAATTGTGTATTCCAAGACAACGCATCGTAGTGGCCAATCTGTGTATTAAGATTATTTTGAAACAAATTACCTGTTGCATTTACCTGGCTCATAAGGAAACCATCACGATAGAATTTTAATTTAGCACCATCATACACCATGGCTATATGGTAGGTTTTATTTAATTCAAGATCACAAATATCCGGTGTGCCAAAAAAACCATTTGTAGTTGTTATATAAGCATGATTTGGCCTCAATAAATAATTAATATCAGCAGGTCCCGTATGTTTTGAAACAACATCACCTTCAGTATCATCACCTGCTCCAGGAAGATAGGGCAGAGTCCTGTTTATTGTTGCTTCAACGGTTATTGAATTTCCGGGAACATCCAGGTCTCCGATGCGTGCAAAAGAATTTGCTGATGGTGTGTTAAGCCAGTTATTGCAATTCACAATCGCACCACAACCCGATATTGCTTTTACTTCATCAAAATTAATAGCCCTGTCATAAATCCTTACATCATCAAGATCTCCATTAAGCCAGAAAGGGTATGTTGCATCGTTTAATTTGCCTATGTACAGATCATATAAATTTGTAAACGAAGTTTCAGTTTGGGGAACACTTCCTTTTAGCTCACAGTTAATATAAATTTTAGAAGTAGTACCATCGGAGGTCCATACAACATCGTACCATTGATTTAATTGAACGAGGGGAGTGGTGGTTATCACTTCTGTAGAATAAAAATGTTCTGTTGCTGTTGTAGGAGATGAAGTGCAACCGGTAATATTATCTGCAAACCTTAAGTTATAATTACCTGGAAGATAGTCGGCATCACCTTTCATCAGCAACATATTATTATAACATGGTCCGGTATAGTAACCTGTAGGCTTTATCTTTAAAGCAACTGACATGGTATTTCCGAAATTGATTGAAGGATCATTCAAAACTTTCATATAGGTATTGCTACCATCAAAATGATAAGCGCTATTGGGGTTACCAAAACGATCCGTAGTTAAAGTAGCATTATTAAAAACGGGATTGTTATTATTGCCGCTTACATCATTTGCATTTCCATTAAATGGATAATAAGCTTTCAATCCAAGGTTCAGATCTACTTGTGAAATACACAAAAAAGGGCTAAAAATCACAAGAAGAAAAAGCATTGAATATTTCATGCCGCGATAGGAATACAGTTGTTTGATAAACTAATTTGTTAGCCCTGGTAGTTAGGCTAAGTAAATGTAAGATTTTTACTATTGGCAGCCTAACTTTTAATACCTATTCTACGTTTAATATTATCAACAATGGGGATAAGATCCGGGGTGATCCTGCGCATATAAATACCTGTGAGGTATATAGCAGAAAATAAAACGGGCCTACAGATCAATCCAGCAAGTCCATGTAAACCTGCAAAAGCAAAATACGTTAATCCATAAGCGCACAATGCGATTGAAATAACTTCTAATGTTTTAAAAGAAAAAGGTTGCATATTAAATCTCTTCCATAGGAAATAAAAACGTATGAAATTATAAACACTAAATGAAACAAGATTCGCAACAGCAGGCCCAAAAATACCATACCTAACCGTTAGATAATAACTTAGTGGAATGATTAAAGCGGTAAGCAGTATGCTTGTCCATAATTCGAAGCGCCAATAAGTTGATGTGCCGATGATCTGGCCATTCACACCTGTACCCATTTCAACGATGGTTACAATACCCAATATAAAAAATACCCATTTACCTTCAAGATATTCGGGGTTAATACCAAAGAATATTATTCCATCTGTAAAATTCAACCAGATACAAAAGAAAATGAATAATGAAAAAGTTAGCAGGTTAATAGATGATCGTTGATATATCCGCTGTATTTCCAAAAAATCTTTATTTTTCCAGGCTCGGGAAAGAATTGGGATTGTAATAGCGACCATACTTCTAAAAGGAGCTTGTAAAACCGATACCATATAAGCTGCCAATCCAAATATCCCTACTTTGCCAAGATTTTGCTTTGCTGCCAAAACGAGCCCATCAATGCTTTGCCTTAAAACACCCACAATGATAACTATAAACGTAAGTGCCAGGATTGAAAAGATCTTTTTTCTGAATTTTTTTGTAACCCTGCTCAACCTGAAACTAAGCCAAAGTTGTTTTTGGTGATGAAGATAAAGTGCCAGTATCAATACAATTATTGCATATTGAAATGCAAACAGGATTATAAAGGTTTTAAAATTTATGAAGTCAAAGACTTTTAGAACAAGTATAACAAGTGTGTACACACGCAATATGGTTTCTTTCAACAAACTCGTAAGCACGCCTTTACCAAATCCATATGAATATGCTTCCAGAATATTATATAATAAAACAAAAAAGGCCATGGGGAGTATCCAATAGAGATATTGAACCAGTAAAATTGAATTAGCACTAAATTTTCTTACAATGACAGGTTCCAATAAAAAAACACCCGAGCAGGTGACAATAAATCCTCCTAAAGCTACTGTAAGTGCGATAGCAAGCATATCGTTTCGCTTTGAAGGCAGGTTGTCTTCATAATAGGGAAAGAATTTAAACAAATAAGTAGTAACGCCAAAAGTAGAGAATGCAAATACTAGCTGGCTGATCTCGATCATTACTCTTGTAAGACCATTTTGATCAGTAGTGAACCAGCTTTTATGCGTAAGAAAATAAGTATTGATTGCACCAATTACAAAGCCTATATAGATCCAGACAGTTGCTTTTAAACTTCTTTTTCTTATTTCAGACATTAATATCTATCAATTGATTTTGATTGTTACTCCAGCTGTAAAGTTGTAAAATTATCGTTTAAAACCACAGCAGCTTGATTTTTTAATATGCAGGCTTTTCCTAGACGAATTTAATTTTTTCCAAACCTTTTTCTTTTATAATCAAAAAAACCACGGATTACATATTTTATGACGGCTATTTTATCATTTCCATATAAAAAATTATTCTTAATCCTTACCAAAACATCTTTTCTTTTTACTTTCATTTCAGCAGGAAATTCTTTTTTATAATTAGCAATTACGTAGCATGAATTTCTTACAATATAATAAAGCCTTATTGGTGAATGAAATGTTTTTGATTTATTTTTTTTTCCTGAAATGGTAGTTACATTTTTGGTTTTGCCCAATGTATGCTGAAGAAAAATATGCTGCAGCTGAAGTATTGAAAAGCCTTTTAACTTCGACCTATAGCAATACTCATGATCAACTTCATCGATGAATAGCGGTTCATTGTAGCCGCCAATTTTATTGAAAACCGGAATGTTCACAAGGCTGCCTGATGTAATAAGACTAGTTACCTCTATTGCTTCAGTAATGCCTGGCTGAATGTTTTTTTCAACCATTGGCCCCATCACTGCTACGGTTTCTTTTTCAGGGATGCGGCTAAACGTTTCAATATATTTTTCGATCATTGCTTTCTCAAAAAAAGAATCCTGGTCCATGGTAAGTGCCCAATCAAAACCATTGATAGCAGCGAGTTCTATTCCCTGGTTCAAAGCTGTTGCAATGCCTTTGTTTTCACGATTTATAATAAGTTCAACCCTGCAATCTTTTTGAAGTTGTGTATAAAAAGAAGGATCAGGATTTTCAGAATTGTCAACGAGTATTACCAGCGAAACATAGTTTGCATAAGAATAAATATTACTAAGAAAATCTTTGTCAGGATTATATAATACAGTTACTGAAGCAATATTTGTTTTCATTTACCAAATTTTATCAGATGGGAATTTATTATTTTGATAAATGATATTTTTTGGATCCAGGTAAAAACTGTTGTTGGCTTTTTGGTGAATACTTTTTTGCAAAAGCACAATAATATTGAAAGGATTAAAATGTTGTACGTCGTGTATTTTTAGCCCAAGCTTATCAGCTAGTTTAATAACAAGCGGAGTATTAAATACATGTTGATGAACACAACGATTATTAAAATTATCAGCTGTTCTTATTTTAAGCGATGCCAAGTCATTGATGCCATCGTCTTTTGAAATATCATGCAATGCAATTACTTCTTTAAAATGCGTTGAATCATCTTCCTGCACATTATTTTCATAATCTTTAATAAGATGCTCTAGCGTAGTTAGGGGCCTGTTATGATCGAATGTCTGGTCCTTGTGTGGAACTACCAATACTAAATATCCATCGTCGGTAATAATCCTTTTCCATTCTGTTAATGCTTTAATTGGATTTGCGATGTGTTCGATACTGTGGCAGGACAACACAAAATCATACTTTCCATTGGGGATACCCGCTAATTTTGTTCCATCAGAAATTATTTGGAAACCAGTTTTATTTCCATAATGATAATTTTTCCCTTCCTGTATACTTCCTTCCCACACGGTATTATTGCTGAAGTTGCAGCCATCAAGATTGTTAATTTCCTTATAAATTGGCAAAAAGCCATTTACGGTGAAAATAGGACTCGGCCCACCAACTTCCAATCCATTCAATCCATGTAAAGCTGAAAGATAACGCTTATGGTTTTTCATTCTTTTTGGAAAAATACGACGAATTGTATGTTCAATTTTTTTAAGCATTTGTAGGAAACAATGTACTTTTTAAGCTAATAATATTTTCTCCTTTAATATAAGTTACCCAATTATAATTCGACATTTCTTTAAAGAATACCTGCGATGTTCCTGGTTTAAGCCAATCGTGTAATTCTGCAATCACACATTTGCTTTTTTCAAGCCAGGGTAAATTATTGTATTGAAAAACTTCTTTTTCGGAACCTTCGATATCAATTTTTAAAATGGATATCTCATTCATTTTGTATTCCTGCATAAGTTGATTGACTGTTACGCTTTGTATATATTCTGCTGAATCATTAGTGTTAGGAGTCATCATATATCCTGCACTTTTTTCTTCCTTATTTGAGATGTCAAGCTTTTCTTCCTGGTGCCAGAGTGCAGCATTTATACAATGAACATTTTTATAATTGACGGTATTTTTTTTTAACAGTTCGAAATTATCTTTATTGGGTTCAATAGAAACAATCTGTGCATTTGGAAATTTTTCAGAAAAGAAAACAGCGGCCAAACCAATATTAGCGCCTGCATCAATGATCCATTTTACGTCCTGTCCAGCAGGGTAGTCAAAATTATATTGTTGTTCAGAAAAAATTTGTTCAAAAATATAAGGGTCTGATTGATCCTTTCTTAAATAAATTTTATTTAAAAAAGGCTTGCTATTGATTATGTAAAAATTATTTTTACTAATCAAAAGAGAGAAGAACATTTTTATGCCCGGAAATAATTTATAATACCTGATCAGGCTTATCAGCTTTATGACTTGTAATCCTAGATTTCTCAATTTTTTATTTTAACGGCAAAAGTAATTTAATTTACTTTAAAGGAAAACTGCTGTTTCCATCAATTATTTAAAACGAACCGACCTGATCCTGTTCTTTGCCTTGAAGAAAAAGTGATTTACTTTATAAAGCAACGATTTTTTTTCAGTTTCAATGTAACCAACTGTGAATTCGCCTACCTGTGTATTAAATGGAGCTCTTATTTTTTTCTTTTCTATTACCACTATAGAATCATAAATATGGATCGCATACAATTGGTCTTTCAATGCGTGATTTTTTATGTAAGTGTTTTTTCCTGCGTACCAAAGATGCATTACATCAATAAGGTTTTTTACGTACTCGATATAATTCCCTTTTCTTTTCATTCCTCCACCAAAGCTGAACCAATAAGAAGAATGGTTGTCTTCACATAAATAAATGCCATTTAGTTTTACTTTTGAAAATAGTGATTCAAAACTTACGATTTGTTGTCTCATCGTGTGGCCGCCATCATCAATGAGGATATCAAGATCAGGAATATCATTTTTAATTTTATTAAGAAAGGTTTTATCTTCCTGCGAACCTATGAATATTTTTACGTTTTCAGATTCAAATTGTTTGCATTTGGGATTGATATCAATGCCATAGTATTTTAATTTATCGCCGAAAAATTTTTTCCATAGATCAATGGAACCGCCCTGGGAAACCCCGATCTCCATAATCACTACTTCTTTTCCAACATAATCTTTGAAATGCCTGTCGTAGATCTCGAAATAATGATCCCATTTATGTAGAAGGTTGCCTTTGTGGTTCTCGAAAATTTCTCGTGTAAGCTGCATGTTTACTTTGCTGTTATTAGATATGATATTTAAGAATTGCTAAATTAGATAAGAATTTAATCAGAATGACATTTTGGTTAAATGAAAAAAATAATTAGAAAACTCAGATAAAATTCAATCTTTGTACATATATGACACCCCTGATTTCCATTTGCATTCCTGCTTATAAAAATGCTGCTTACCTGGATATATTGCTAAGATCCGTAGAAGCACAGTCATTCCGGGATTATGAAGTAGTAGTATCGGATGATAGCCCGGATACAGAGGTGGAATTTCTTTGCAAACGATATGCTTCAAAGTTTGCGTTGCAATATCAAAAGAATACAATACCAAAAGGCTCACCCGCCAATTGGAATGCAGGTATAAAAATGGCAAAGGGCAAATGGATAAAAATAATGCATGATGATGATTGGTTTTCCAGCGAACATAGCCTGGACATTTTTGCAAAAGCAGCACAGGATAATCCTGGTGCTAATTTTATTTTTTCAGGCTATACAAATTATGAGAACGGAAAAATAAAAAAGACAAACATTCCTGGTTCTTTCGTAAAACGAAAATTAGAAGAACCGCTTAACCTTATTGCTGTAAATTATATCGGGCATCCAAGCACAACCCTGGTAAAAAATAATCATACAGCATGGTATGATGAACACACCAAATGGGTCGTTGATATTGAATTTTATGTAAGGTGTTTGCAAACAACTTCTTTTTATATGATCAGTGAGTCGTTGATAAATATTGGAATTAATAATGAACAGATTACCAAAGCTGCTTTTAGAAATAGTTCGATAGAGATACCGGAAAATTTATATTTGCTTCAGAAAATGGGAGTAGGGATATTAAAGAAAATAACCGTTTATGATCATTACTGGCGTGTATTTCGCAACCTGGGTATAAGAAGTATGGAAGAACTGCAGCAATATCAAGGAGAAAATAATATTCCTGGAAAACTAAAGAAGATGTTGAACATGCAATTTAAAATCCCATTGCCACTTTTACGGGTAGGTGCTTTTTCAAAAATATTTATGGCAATTTCTTATTATAGGAATTAAGCTTTATCCAATTTCAGCAACCTGCGATAGGTGGCGCAAAAATGTTCCCTGCTAAATTTTTCACTGGCAATCTCCCTGCTTCTTTTTCCCAATTGTATTCTCAATGCAGGATCTTTTAAAAGCATTTCTATATAGGAAGTACCTTCGTTCACAATTTCATTTTCATTTGTAGCTGTTATTAGCAATCCATTTTCCTTGTGATGAATATAATCAGGAATTCCATTAACGGCTGTTGATACAACAACCCTTGCATGTGCCATCATTTGCATCACAACAATCGGCAGGCCTTCAAAAGCAGATGTCATCAATAATATATCAGCGTCTTCATAAACACGATTCATGCGTGCGGCATCGCTGATGTTACCAAAAAAATTGCAAAAAGGAAAATCTGCAGGATCGATCATTTTTTCTACATCACCCACAAAATTGAATGTAACGGGAAGGTTGCGCTCATGTATTTTTTTTGCAATTGCTGCAGTTAAATGAACTCTTTTTTGTGATGCACCTCGTCCAATAAAATAAACCTCTAGCTGATCATTGGCAGTTGGTTTGTAAGGAGGAATATCGATGGCATTGTCAGTAAAAAATAATTTATCAAAACAGGCAGCAGGTAAATTGTTCTCCCGATACAATGCTGCTGCTTTTTCTTTTAATTTTTCTGTGCTAAAAATTCTTTTATCTATATAGTCAATCAATCCAATGGAGTAGGGGAACCAGCCATCTAAATGACAAAGTTCAACAACATGAACATGTTTTTGAAGATGCGGAATTAACTTATAAAAAAAAAGGCTTTCGCCGCCAAATACGACAGCATTTTTTTCTCTATTGATCCAGGTTGATAATAATCCCCGGTAAAAAAAATTGATGAAGTGTAAATATTTTTTGTCGGCGTATTTATGAATATCAAAAACCCTGACTCCTTCAATATTGTATTTTTCCCTGAACTGGTTATTCCTGGGCGTTTTTGAAAAAATGATCAGTGGTTTTGTGTCGTGGATGCAATTGGCAAGATCAATATTTACCTGTGGAGATCCGCCAATATCAGCATTGGGAAAAAATAAAAAAACATGGTGTTTCGTATTTAATTTCCAAAAATAGCCAACCATCTTTCCCAGCAGTACAAATGGAAACATGCCTATCTTTTCCAACAAGAATTTTCTTTTTGCGGCGGTATAGGTCATTATCCCGGGAAATATTTTTGAAGAAGTTGGGTTAAGTAATTTTCTCCAAAATTAATATTAAATTTTTTGAAAAGTGGTTCAATGGCTGATACGTCTATTTGCGGGCTATCGCCATTGTTGGTGACTGTATAATTGGCTTTGGTGCCGAAGTGTTTTTCAATTGTTTCAACAATGAAAGGAATGGTGTAATTGTGTGGATTTGCAATATTTACAATTTCATTGAAGGATGAATCCTGTTGTAATATTTCATGGCAGAGCATAAACATATCATCAATGTCGATGATATTCCTTGAAGCATTTTTCCAAACGTTGAAATGTTTTTTTTCTAGAGTGTGTGTGACCAGGAAATTGACAATGGTCGTTTTATTGTTTGTATTACCAACCGGGTTGGATAGCCGAAAAATAGTATAATCGCTTTGCCGCTTCACAATCAATGCCTCCATATTTTTCTTATGCTTTACATAAGGAGCATCCTGCATGGAACGGTCATAAAGACTGCAAGTACTGAAATACACAAGCATTTTACCATGGCTGTTTTGAATAGTATCTTCCAGTAATTGTTTTTCTCTTTCAAAGGCAGGGTGAGCAGGGTGGGCCGAATCAGAAACGCCTGAAGCAAAGATGACAAAATCATCTTTTGTGTCGTAGCTTTTAAAAGCTTTGGCGATCATTCCGTTTCCAACTAGCATTGTGCGACGTAGCAATTATTGTTTGTCCGTGCGGTAATTAAAAATTAAAAATTAAAAATTAAAAAAGCATTTTCTGTTAAACCTTTTTAATTTTTAATTTTTAATTTTTAATTCAACGTGCGAAGTTGCAGATAAATAAAAAAGTTACTTTTTGTTATTAATAATTTCCTCCTTCATCATTTCACTCACAAGCATCTGTAGATCATATTTCGGTTTCCAGCCAAGTATGCGTTCGGCTTTGCTGGCATCACCAATTAATTCTTCCACTTCTGTTGGACGAAAATATTTAGGGTTGATGGCAAGTATTTCTTTTCCTGCCGGTATCGGGTAGGCGGGATTGTTAGATTTTACTACATATCCTTTTTCATCAACGCCATGCCCTTTGAATTCTATTTCAATACCAAGTTCTGCGAAGCACAGTTTTGCAAAATCTCTTACGCTTGTGGTTTTACCTGTAGCCAATACAAAATCTTCTGCTACATCCTGCTGAAGCATCATCCACATGCCTTCTACATAATCTTTAGCGTGGCCCCAATCCCTTCTTGCATCAAGATTACCCAAAGTGATCTTATCCAGTTTGCCCAATGCAATCTGGGCAGTGCCAATAGCGATCTTTCTTGTAACGAATCCTTCCCCCCGTAGCGGGCTCTCGTGGTTGAATAAAATGCCATTTACCGCAAAAATATTATAGGCTTCACGATAATTTACGGTTATCCAATAGCCATATAATTTAGCCACACCGTAGGGTGAGCGGGGGTAAAATGGTGTCGTTTCTGTTTGAGGAGTTTCCTGCACTTTTCCATATAACTCTGAAGTAGAGGCCTGGTAAAATTTCGTTTTGCTTTCCAGGTTCAATATCCTGATTGATTCCAGGAACAATAGTACGCCCACGCCATCTGCAGTGGCCGTGTATTGAGGGGTTTCAAAACTTACCTGCACATGGCTCTGTGCGGCAAGATTGTAGATCTCATCGGGTTGTGTTTGCTGTATGATCCTAAGAATATTACTGCTATCCGTAAGATCGCCATAATGAAGAATAAAATTGTCTTTATATTTTGGATCAAAGGTCAAATGATCAATCCTTGCGGTGTTCAGCATGGAACTTCTTCTCCTGATACCATGTACAATATATCCCTTCTCCAATAAAAATTCAGCGAGGTAAGCTCCATCCTGCCCGGTAATTCCACTAATCAAAGCGGTCTTCATAATTCTTATGTTTAAATTAGTCGGCAAATCTATCATAAACTTACCAGATTATAAGCTTTAAGCGGTTAGCTACTAGCTATAAGTTGTTCTTTTAAAGCTACAAGCTGTTAGCTATAAGCTATAAGTTGTTCTTTTAATTCGATTCTTGAATTACGAATGTGAATCTTGTAAAGTTTGTTTTAATAGCTACAAGCTGTTAGTTATAAGCTATAAGTTGTTCTTTTAATTTGATTCTTAATTACGAATGTGAATCTTGTAAAGTTTGTTTTAATAGCTACAAGCTGTTAGCTATAAGCTATAAGTTGTTCTTTTAATTCGATTCTTAATTACTAATGTGAATCTTATAAAGTTTGTTTTACGATAAAAATTTCAATTTTAATATTCGACTTATAGCTTGCAGCTAAAAGCTTACAGCTAAAAGCTTGCAGCTAAAAGCTTACAGCTAAAAGCTTGCAGCTAAAAGCTTACAGCTTAATGCTGTTTCCTCCTCCAATACTCCAACAGATCCGTCAAAGTTTTTTCAATCGGTATTGCTGGTGCCCAGCCCGTTTGCTGCTGTATCTTTTTATAAGATCCAATCACTTGTTTGTTCTCGGATGGATGAAAAGTTTTAGGATCCAGTACACAGTTTATTTTTGTTCCGGTTATCTCTTCAAATATCTTAATAAGGTCTTTTAATATCACTCCTTTGTTGGAACAAATATTATAAATATTACCCGGCTTTCCATTCAGCAATAATTGATAGTAGGCTTTTACCACGTCTCTTACATCTGTAAAATCCCTTGTTACTTCAATATTCCCAACTGAAATACGTATTTCTTTTGAGCCGCTTTTTTGCTGGCTCACGATCTGTCTTGCAAAAGAAGAAAGCACAAAATTGGAACTTTGGTATGGCCCGATATGATTGAATGATCTGGTATGAACAATGTCGAGCCCGTAATTCTTTGTATAAACTTCTGCAAGCTGTTGTTGCATCACCCGTGAAATTCCATATGGACTGGCAGGGTTTGGAGAAAATGATTCTTCCAATGGCAATTCATTTTCATTTACAATTCCATATTCTTCGGCAGAGCCGATGGATAATAACCTGCATTCAATATTGAGTGAGCGAAGGCTTTCAATAATGGAAGTGAAGATGCCGGTATTTTGCCTGATCGTTTCGGCAGGATGTTTCCAACTGTAAACAACACTGCTTTTTG
Source organism: Ferruginibacter sp. (assembly GCA_039934735.1). GTDB lineage: Bacteria > Bacteroidota > Bacteroidia > Chitinophagales > Chitinophagaceae > Ferruginibacter. Next base: position 25,002 of record JBDTLP010000053.1, read on the forward strand.
ATCCAAGATGTAATATATATCGGGGATTGAATTCAGTGATAAGGTCTTTCAATTTACTATTGTCTAAAAGGTCCAATTTGTGAAAACGGCAAATCATATTAGGAAACTGCGTCTCAGAAAATTCGGGGATATGACGGTTATAGATACCTGCAATAACAAAATTTTCAGGCAGAGAAGAAAGGTACTCAATAAAGTGCCTCGCTACAAAACCCGATATACCTGTTATTAGGATTCTCATTTTAGTTGTTCAAGATTATTATGGATCAAGTATTCCCGCAGCCTTTTCAGTAATATTGCCCCAATAAAAATGATTGAAAAAAAGGGCAGGAATATTTTCACTGGTATCAGCTTCAAATATAGCATTTGTAAAATTTTCCCAGTCGTTGTTTGGTAAAATTTTTAATTTATTACCCGTTATAGATTCGCTTACACCAATAGCACCATTCGTGGTGCTGATGCATGATAGATTATAACCGAGTGCTTCTACTAGTTTTGTCTTGATGCCGCCGCCATCTGTCATGGGATTTAAAAAGCCGTCAGCACCTTTAAAATAAGGGCTGATATCATCTACAAATCCTGCATAAATAATATGATTCGACTGGAAAGCTTTTAATTCATCATAGCTTTCCGGTAAATTTTTTCCGCAGATAATGATCTTGTATTTGAAAGAAGTGTTTTGTTGCAGGCGAGGATTTAATTCGTTTAAAATTATATTTACAGCATCCAGGTTTGGTTTATAATCCAATGTGCCATTAAAGAAAAATATTTTTTCTGAAGGATCAATTTTGTGAATGCGTTGCAATGTTTTTTTTGCTGCATCACGTTCGTCGGGAGAGGGTATTTTATTCAATTCAAATCCATAAGTGATCATATGGCATTTGGAAGGATCAAGTTTAAACTTGTTAATGGCAAAATTCCTGTCCTCATCTGTAATGAAAAAATTAATATCTGCTTTTCTGTGCGTTCGTTTTTCATATTGAAATAAAATGCGCCACCACCATTTGCCCGTGCTCTTAAACCGAAGCGATTCAATATTATGAGATCGCAGTACGAGTTTAATATTACATGACCATTTCAATAAAATGCCCAGCCATCCATAATAAGGATGTTCAATGATAAGATGCGTGAGCCCTTTTTTCTGAATGATCTTTTTTAAACTGAAAATTAAAAAAGGATTTATATACCTGCTCCTGGAATTGCTAAGCAATGGCAGGAAAGATATGTTTGATTCATGGGGGAACGCATTGTTTTTTGTTGAAATCATTGTTATTGGCAATAGCTTCGACAGGTATTGATAAAACAATGCAATGCACTTTTGCCCACCCATTTTTGCTGGATAAACGGGGTAAGGAGCAAGTACTGCGATATTGATTTTGGGGGCCAATTGATAAATAAATGAATCAGAAAATACGATGCTATTTCAATTTAATAATTGTCAGGCTGAGCTTGTCGAAGCTTTGTATAATTTAATCCGACTTCGACAAGCTCAGCCTGACAGTTTATTTTTTATAAAGATCAAAACATTAATAAAACACCATCCTTATTGAGCTACGGGATCATCATTTTTAAAACCGTTTTTTACTGAATAAAAAATAAATCCAACCAGAAGCAATGCAAGTATCCAGGAACTTATATTAGCAATATTCTTTCCGGTATAATAAATAGTTGGTTCAAATTTAAACTCAATGGTATGGCTACCCGCAGGAACCACCATGGCCCTTAATACATAGTTTGCTTTAAAATAATCAACGGGTTTTCCATCTATATATGCTTTCCAGTCTTTATAATATATTTCACTGAATACAGCTACATGGCTTGCTGTGGATGAACTTTTATACGTGATAGCATCATTATCAAAAACAGTTTGCCTGATTGTTGAACTGCTATCTGCAGGTGTGATGCCAGTGATTAAGTTTTTAAATTTTTGATCAACAATAGCGGTATCGGCAGGATTAAATTCATAAAGTGCTTTCATTTCCTCAACAGGGCCGTTCACAAATTTAACTGCTTTTACAAACCAGGCATTGCCCAAGGCACCAGGATTTTTTTGTGCCACAAGGTTATTTCCCTGCTGTTGTATTACATATTTTGCATTGAGCATATTGAGTACAGAAATATTGGGAGAACCATTAAGCTGGTATTGCATAAGGTCATCATAAATGCCCAATTTAGCAGGATGGTATCCGCCAATTGATTTATGGTAATAAGAAGTTTTTGATTCTTCCAAACTAGCGGTATTGAATACCCGATAATTTGGATCAGGATCTTTTAATATGCTTTCATCGGCTGGGGATAAAGGAAACTCACTTAATTCATACTTGTCTTTACTGTCAAAACTTTTATCATTCAGGTATTTCATACCAAAGCCAAGTTGATCGATGGCAGAAACAAGTGTAACACCTATGATGAGGATCATTGCATTTATTTTCTTTTTTAAATAAAGTGCAACGATCGCAATGGCAATAAGCACGAATATTAAAGAACGGATCATATCTGATAATAAAAACGCAGCCCTGTCTTTTCTTAAAGCATTCACCATTTCTCTCGCAGTTCTTGCTCCATCCGGGCTTCCTTTTAAATTAGATAGCATGGCTTCATACAATTGGTTATCTGTTTCCGGTTGCAAATCCCTGTTTTGATTCATCGCATTCATTTTTGTTTCATATGAAGCGTCTTTCGAATCGTATAATTTATTAAACGCGGTAGTTCTTTGTTTGTTCTCCTTACTAAAATCACTGCTAATATAAAAAAACGATACGCAGGCGAATGCAGCTGCTGTAGCAATAACTCCAAATTTGAATTGTTTCCAGCTATTGGCATCATTTTCATCGGATAATTTATTGAGCACCAACGCCGCAATAACAGGGAAGAGTAGCTGCGGAATAACAAGCGTCATGGTTGGTACCCTGAATTTATTATACAGCGGTAAATGATCAAACATAAAATAATTGAACCCGGCAAAATGATCTCCCCACGACAAAAGAATACCAAAAATACTCACTGCCAGTATCCACCACTTATGTTTATTGTCGAGGTAGAACATACCAAATAAGAACATAAAGCAAATGATGGCGCCTAGATAAACGGGTCCATTTGTAAAAGGCTGATCGCCCCAATATATATCGCGGCTTTCCTGTAATGCATAATTGGCGGCCTGTTCATCAGGAACATTAAGTTTGTTTACAAAGAATTTTGCAAGGTTGGAGTTCTCATCCAGTTTTGGAAAAATATATTGTTCATCATCTCTTTGCGCCATGTGCGATCCATAACCATTTACTCCGGGAAACATAAGGCTGAATGTTTCAGCCTTGCCATAACTCCATTGAAATGCATAATCTTTGGAAAGGCCCGATGTTTTCCCATCTTTAATAACATCATTTTTTCTGGTAGCGTTATCCAATACCAACTGCCCGCCACGTTTTGAATCTTTTGCATAATCATAGGCAGTTAATAAAACCAATGCATTTGCAGCTAAGCCAAGAAAACCTGCCACAGCGATCATTCCAAGGCTTTTTGCAAGATGCGCAACTTCGCCATTTTTTAAAAAACGTATGATATAAGCGATGCTCATTGCAGCGAGAATTAGAAAGAGGTAATAACTTATTTGTTGGTGCCCGGCTCCTATCTGAAGGGCGGTGAATAAGGCAGTAAGAATAAATCCACTAATATATTTTTTGTCAAAGAGCAATATGACCCCACCAATAACTGCAGGTGCGTAAGCAAGAGCCAGCATTTGCGTATCATGCCCCGCGGTGATTATTATTGCTGAAAAACTTGAATAGGCAAATCCTAAACTTCCTATTATTGATGCAAAAGGTTTTATGCGCATGCAGAGGCATAAAAAATAAAATGATATACAAGCAAGAAAGAAAAAATTGAGTGGTTTTGGTAACCACAATTGACATGCATTATGAACGATACCCAGGGGCGACCATGCTCCTTCCATATAGATCTGGTAAGCAGGCATGCCACTAAACATACTAACAGCCCATAATGGAAAATGGCTATGCTGTTCTTTATATAACAAAGACTGGTGGCTCATGCCTTCCCAACCGGTAACATCACTTTGTTTTAATACAACATCGTGTTCCAGTCCTGGCTTGCAAAAAATGACAGTAACAACCAGGAAAATGGCGATAGCAATCAGGTGCGGTAATAACTTCTTAAAATTAAAATTCCTCATAATGAAATATTGTGATGGCAAAATAATGCTAATTATTTTAATTTGGCGATATTAGTGCATTGAAGAAATCACATTACCGCAAATTGAAGAAATTTAATCTCCTCCCTCTTATTGTTTGCTTTTGCTGCTTTTTTTTTGCGGCCAGGGGCCAGGAATATTCATACAAGCATTATGAAATCAAGGACGGCCTTGTTGGCAATAATGTTTATCAAACTGTAGAAGACAAAGAAGGTTTTTTATGGTTTGCTACAGAAACGGGCGTGAGCAGGTTTGACGGAACATCTTTCAAAAATTTTACCACAGCAGAAGGCTTACCCGACAACGAGATATTAAAATTATTTGTTGATAGTAAAGGAAGGGTTTGGATGATGCCTTTTAAAAGTGCAATCTGTTATTATTACCACGGTAAAATGTACAACACTAAAAATGACAGTGTACTGGCACGTTTACCAATAAAGAGCAATGTTCTGCAGATGTTTGAAGATACTGCGCACAATTTATTTTTTATGGAACAGGGAAGAATGAATGTGTTGCTAAAAAATGGGAATGTAATTTCAACGGATGATGAGCAGGAACATATTTATTATTGTTATGGTGGGGGATTGAATAGTAAACTTCAGCCTGTTGTATTCCTGCAGTTTCAGCCACCGAGTAGTTTGTATTCAATAAGTTTTGTTAAGGATAAGTTAGCATTCGAAAGAGTATCTGATTCAATTGCTTTTTTCGGGAGTAAATTTTCCCAGTCTTGTGTAACGAAGCAAGTATACGTTTACCTGAATAATTATAAGAATATCACTGCATTGAATTCTATCATATTTGATAACCAGCTTTCGAATCACAGTGATACGATCAATCTTCCAACCGACTATAATTTAATGTCTTTTTTGAATGATAGTATTCTTTTTTTTAACACTAATCATGGTGCATTAAAATATAATTATCACACGAAGTTATATACTGATCATTTTCTCGAAAATGAGCAGGTATCCTGTACGCTAAAAGATCATGAATTCAATTTGTGGTTCACTACACTCGGTAATGGTATATACAGGTTATATTCAGAAGAAAACAAGAACATCCTTTTTGTACAAAATAATGTGAGGAACTCTATAGAATCAATTCTTGCAACTGATTCAAGTATATATGCCGGATCGGGCAATTCATATATTTATAAATTAAGTAAAAAAGACAATAAAAGTATCACCAACTATCTCGTAAGATCTTATGGAACGATAAAAAAAGTAATTAAGATCATGAAGTATGCAGGCGGGTTCTATATACTTGGTGAAAACTCAATATATAGAACTGATCATGGCTTTACCAGGTTTGATGAAATACCCATTAAGGATCTAAAAACCACCTGGTCCTTTAAAGACATGGGGGTAATCAATGATGAACGTTTTTATCTTGCAACTCATATTCGGACCATGTGTTATCTACCTCAGGAAAACAGGATTGAGGATGTAGCCGAGATCAGGTCCACAGCTATCTGCCTTGTTGATTCTGGTGTTTACATTGGTACTTTAAAAGGATTGCTTTTCGTTGACTGGCAAAACAAGACTACCAATTTTGCTGATAAATTTCCTTTGCTGAGTAATCGTATAACAAAACTTTTATTTTCAAAGAACAAGATATGGGTTGGCACAAATGACGAAGGTGTAATATGTTTTAATGGGAGTAAAATTGAAAAAAGTATTACAGTCAAAAATGGTTTGACAGGAAACCTTGTTCGGGCTTTATATGCAGATAGTAATTTTTTATGGGTTGGTACAGATCGTGGTTTGAATAAGATCAGTTTGTTGGATACATCCTACCGGGTATTACAAAAATATACTACCAGTGATGGAATAGCCAGCAATATGATCAATGCAGTTTATGCAGAAAATGATACTGTTTATATTGGAACACCAAAAGGATTAAACTTTTTTAATGAACAAAAAATAAAAAGTAATTCAATATGCGACCTGAAGATATTAGGTATTACGGTTTCAGGAAAAAGCATTCAATTCGATTCTTCAAGCCTTGTTTTAAAGAACAGGGATAATAATATCAGGTTTGATTTTGTAGCTATCTCGTATAAATCGGAAGGTAATATTTTATACTATTATAAACTTTCAGAGATTGATTCAGCCTGGGAAACAACCACGGAGAATTTTTTGCATTATCCTACATTACCCTCTGGTAACTATGAAATGCAATTATATGCAGTAAATAAATTTGGCGTAAAGAGTAAAATGGTAACGATCAATTTTGAAATAGAAAAAAAACTGATTGAACAAAACTGGTTTATTATTCTTATTATTTTTTTTGCCATTTTTATAGCGTGGCTTTTGGCTAATTCACAAATAAGAAGAATTAAAAATGCGCAAAAAGCAAAAACAGTTAATGCTGAAAAGATAGCCCAACTGGAACAGCAGGCATTAAAAGCCCAAATGAATCCGCATTTTATTTTTAATTGCCTTAATTCTATTCAGCAGTATGTGATTGATAAAGACATACAGGGCGCTAATAAATTTATATCGGGATTTTCAAAACTTATACGGCAAACACTGGATAATTCAGGTAAACAAAATATATCGGTAGCAGAAGAGGAAAGTTTTTTACGTTCTTATCTTGAATTGGAAAAAAGCAGGTTTGAAGATAAATTTGAATATGCTATAACCATTGATCAAAACATCAACAAGGATGAAGATTGTTTGCCACCCATGTTGCTGCAACCATATATTGAAAATTGCATCAGGCATGGTATCATGCATAAGAATGATGGCCAGGGGCTCATTGATATAAGATTCAATTTAACCGATGGCAAACTGGTATGTTCTGTTACTGATAATGGCGTTGGAAGAAGTGCTGCGAGTGCTTTTAAAAGCATGCAACACATCAATTACCAGTCGAAGGGAACCGAGCTTACGGGGCAACGGATAATGATGATAAATAAGAATAATACTGCAGACATCATCCTCAAAACGGAGGATCTTTTTAATACAAACGGTGAACCTTGCGGAACAAAAGTTACCGTAGTAATACCATTGGTAAAGGCTGATTATTAAAATATAACCCTTATGTTTAAAACTGTTATTGTAGATGACGAGCCCAAAAACCTGCGTATCCTAAAAAAATTGCTACAGGATTTTTGTCCGCAAATCCAGGTGGTTGGTGAAGCAGGTGATGTAAAAATGGCTTTCGATGTGATCCGGGAATTAAAACCGGAACTGGTCATTCTTGATATTGAAATGCCTTATGGAAATGCTTTCGATCTGCTGGACAGCCTTATGCCCATCGATTTTGAAATTATATTCATAACTGCTTTTGATAATTATAGCCTTAAAGCTTTTAAATACAGTGCCCTTGATTATTTGTTAAAGCCAGTTGATATTTCAGAGTTACAGGCGGCAACAGAAAAAGCCATTCAAAAAATAACAGGAAAAAATATCAACCAACAGGTCGCGTTGTTGTTGTCCAATTTTAAAAATCCCCAGAATAATCTACAAAAGATAGCGATTCCAACCATGGATGGATTTGTGTTTATGAACGTTGAGGACATCATTCGTTGTGAAGCCAATGGTGCTTATACATTCATCCATACCATCAGAAATGAAAAAATAACAGCTTCCCGGAGCATCAAAGAATATGAAGAATTGCTTCCATCAACCATATTTTGCAGAATCCACAATTCCCATTTGGTAAACCTGAATAAAATAAAAAAATACAGCAAGGGCAGGGGCGGCACCGTAATTATGGAGGACGGCGCCATACTGGAAGTGGCCAGCAGAAGGCGGGATGAGTTCCTGGCAATGTTCAAATAATGTCACGGATTTTTGCATATTTGACACAGTTGTACCCTAAAACGGCACGCTTATTAATTACCCCTTTTACTAAGTAAAAAATAAAAATATTTGCACTTACTTTGAATTTGCAAAGAGTTAATCCGTGCACTCTGATTTAAGTACCAAAATTAACAGCCGTTTCCGGAAATAAATACTTCGGAGAATTTTTTTAGAGGCCATCTCCAATGAGGTGGTCTTTATTTATTTATACCAATTAGATTAAAACTGTACCAGCAAAAAAACCTGCCAGGCTGAGCTTGTCGAAGTCGGGTTAATTCAAAATATCGCCTTCAACAAGCTGCCAATGACATATTAGGTATGAAACTGATTAAGAATAATTTATTAATCTGCTGTTTTACACTTATAAAAAAAGAGGCGTAGCCTCGGCCAATATTGTAACAACGGGTTTTAACCCGTTGGTGAA
>JBDTLP010000054.1:0-32847 GCA_039934735.1 Ferruginibacter sp.
AAATCTTGAAATAATAAAAAGCACTTACGAAGGAAAAACTTCGGAAGAAAATGGTTTGAACCTGGCAAAATATGTTGCAGAAAATATTTCCTGGACAGAAGCCAAAGGCTTTCCTTATGCGGGAACTTATATTGGTTTAGATAACATTACCAAAAACGTTTTTAGCCGGTTGGGTAGTGAATGGATAGATTATAAATTTACACCCGAAGATTATGTTGCTGCTGATGACAAAGTAGTTGCCTATGGCACATATACAGGTACATACAAGCTGACAGGCAAAGCCTTTACAGCGAGGGTTGCCCATGTTTGGAAATTGAAGGATAGAAAAATAATCAGCTTTGAGCAGTTTGTTGATAGCAAAATGGTGAACGAAGCAATGAACTAATACCAGCAAACCGTCAGCCACTATCAAACTCAAATAACAATTTTTTCTTTTACACGATCGGCTTCCATTCTATTTAATTTTGAAATTATTTATTTAATAATGCAGCATTACTTTTAATGGCAGTTATTAATGGATATTTCTTTTTAGCTTCATCTAATTTAGCCTGGTTTCTTCCTGTTACTATTACTTTACAACCAGCCTCTAAAAATTGTTTAGTAGCTTCTAATCCCATTCCTGCAGTTCCGCCGGTTATCAAAATTGTTTTTCCTTTTAATTCCATGATTTTGTTTTTTATTTAAATGATGATTAGTTTGCATTGTAAAAAAGCTTTTCTAAACAAGTACATTTTACCAATTAAATTAATACTTGTCTGTAAGCCTGAACTTGTCGAAGGCGATATTTTGAATTAACCCAACTTCGACCACCGCAATACTGCGGGGCAGGCAAGCTGCTAATGACATATTATGTATGAAACTGATTAAGAATAATTTATTAAACGGCTGTTTTACACTTATGGATAAAGAGGCGTAGCCTCGGCCAATATTGTAACAACGGGTTTTAACCCGTTGGTGAAATGATAAAGTAAAGAATGAGAACCGTAGGTTCGGAACATATAAAGAAGTAGAAAGCAACTATATAATAATATGGGCCGAACCTACGGTTCTCTAACATAGCAACTATTAATGACAACGGATTAAAATCCGTTGTTACAAAATAGAAACGAGCCTACGGCTCTGCTATGTTATTTGCAAAGAGCTTAATTTTTTTATGAGTACATCAGGCTGACAGCTTTTTTTGCTGGTACAGTTTTAATTTCTAATTGGTATTAGAAGCACGAGTTCTAACAGATGCTGCCACTGGCACCGGTGATCTGTTTTTTTTATCATGATTAGTTTAAGAATTTATTTTTAAAAGCAGTGGGTAACATACCTGTCTCTTTTTTAAACAGCCGGGAGAAGTAAGACATATCGTGAAATTACACAGATACTGGTGAATGCAGGTGAGAAAAGTTGGCCGTACTCTAAAGCTTCAAGCAGGAATATTAAGACTTAGTTTAACCTGGTTTAGAAAATAACCAGGATGAAACTGAGTGAAGGATGTGATGCAAAAAAGAGTTGTAAGAAGGCGAGCCTCGTATTTGTACAACAGTTTTGATAGTTTGTCTATTCTTTTTTATTAACGCTGTTATGACCTTTGTTTAAAATGATCGAATTGATTTTTCTTCTATCCAAAATATATTATGCTCATGCAAAACAAAATTAAAATAGCGGCATTTAATATTGCATCGATGGCCTATTTTCTAAACGAATTGCTTGATAGTGAACATGCATTATATAACAAGATAAGGTGCATGCATCGGGGCATAAAAGGATCGGATCTTTATGGCAAACAGGAATGTTTTGAAGAGCAATATATTTTGGTGGAAGAAATGATTCATGCAATCGAGAAGAAAATTTTTCAGTTGGGTTATTTCCCGGAAATTAGTCTTAAAGGTTATTTGATACTTGACCTGTTGAAAGAAAAAAAGGAACAAGGTTGGTCCATAAGATCTATAATGGAAGATATTGAATTCATAGTTGATGCCATACAGGAAAACATGAGTTTATATCCGTGGAGATGGTATTGCATAAATAAAAATTTCCTGCTAACAATTATAAATGCACATAAGAAAATATCCTGGATGTTGCAAACTGAATTAATATGGCAAGATGATTTTTTTACCTTTTGGGTTAGTAATGGAATTTGCTGGCGTGGTACAAGATACATGAGGAAATCGAAAAGCTGTCGTATGAATATAAATTAAACCGTAAAGATTGGGGATTGACCAGGAATACGGCATTGGAAACAGGCGGCGTGTTCGTGCGTGAAGAAGTTTGGATCAGTTGCGAAGTACAATTGGCTAAACAATCTTAAATTACATAGGCGATATTTTTTGTAAAATGTGCGCACTTATTTTATTTCTATTTAAAAAGAAGTTATATGATCTTATCAAAAGGAAATTTGGCACCTGATTTTAGTTTATATGCAACGCCCGATCAAAAACTAAAACTAAGTGAGCTAAGGGGAAAACGTGTTATACTTGCTTTTTATCCTGCTGACTGGAGCCCGGTATGCAGTGACCAGATGGCACTTTATAATGAAACGCTTAAAATTTTTCACAAACACAATGCAGAAGTACTGGGAATTTCTGTTGACAGCAAATGGTGCCACATGGCTTTTGCACAAAGCAGGAATTTGCATTTTCCTTTGTTAGCAGATTTTGAACCAAAGGGCGAAGTTTCCAGATTGTATGGTGCTTATCATGAAGAAGAAGGAGAAAGCCGGAGAGCGCTTTTTGTTATCGATGAAGAAGGTATCATTCAATGGAGTTATCTTTCTCCTGATGGAATCAATCCAGGTGCCGATGGTATACTGGATGCTTTGGAAGAATTATCTAACGTTAAACAATAAACGATGTCTAGTTTAAAACCCGGTGTAAATCCCCGCGATCACCAGCTTGGGAACGCCCATGCGTCAATAACACTTGTTGAGTTTGGAGATTACGAATGCCCTCATTGCGGCATAGCACATCCTTTGATCCAGCGATTGCTTAAGGAATTTGATGGGAAAATAAATTTTGTGTTTCGCAACTTCCCGCTGCAGGAGGTTCACCCGCATGCATATATTTCGGCCCTGGCTGCAGAAGCTGCCGGCAAGCAGGGAAAATTCTGGAAAATGCATGATCTTATTTTTGAAAATCAGCTTAGACTTAATAATAACTTTTTATTCGAGCTGGCTGAAGATATTCAACTCGATACTGAACGTTTTGCCAAAGACTGGAAAAGCAAGGATGGAGAAGAAAAAGTTGAACATGATTTTGAAAGCGGTGTTCGCAGTGGTGTAAATGGTACACCCGGATTTTTTATTAATGGGAATCAATTGGTTGGCTATAATGAAACGTATGAATCATTGCTTCGTCCAATTGAATCGAAATTGAGAATAGCGGGGGTGTAATTTTTTTAAGAATATTTTTTCGAAAATAACTTCAATGAAACGCATGTTAAAAACCAGGCGTTTCTCCATTTTATAGCAATTAAAAATTAAAGCTGTACCAAAAAAAAGTCAGGCTGAGCTTGTCGAAGCTGGGTTTATAAGGAAAATCGCCTTCGACAAGCTCAGGCTTACGGGCAAGTATTAATTTAATTGGTTTTACAATTCAGGATGCATATTCAATGCTACTCCAATCCTGTTCCATCCATTGATTGTAATAACGGCAATGATTACCTGTGCTGTTTTTTCTTCACCAAATAAAGAAATGGCTTTTTCATATACAGAATCCGTTAGGCCATTACTATGAATCAATGTTACCTGTTCTGTTATTTCAAGTAAAAGTTTTTCTTCCTCAGAAAAAAGATTACCTGCTTCTCTCCATACACTCATCAGGTAAATGCGTTGCTCTGTTTCACCTAGTTTGCGTGCATCTCTTGTATGATGGTTTACACAATACGCACAACCATTGATTTGTGATGCTCTTATTTTTATCATTTCACGATGAAGCGGATTAATAGAAGAACCTGCTACATATTTGTCGAGCGCAGCCATTGCTTTGTAAGCCTCAGGCTGAACTTTTCCCATTAGAAATCTTTGTTTCATATATTTTGTTTTATGTTAGATTGATTTTATTGACTTATATAATATAGTATATGCTTCATGCAGCATAAGAATTATTTGTATTCCCCTTTTTAAAATCGGTAAAATTTGCACCAGTTACTGTTTTAAAAAATTTACTAAAATGAGCACTGTCAGTAAATTCAAGGCTGTAAGCAATTTCTTTCATGCACATATTTGAATATCTCGCCAGTCGTTTAGCTTCCAGCACAATTCGTTGCCTGATATGATACCCTGCAGGATACCCCGTATTTTTTTTCACGATCTCATTCAGGTAATTGGGTGTTACAGACAACAGTGTTGCATAATCTGAAACCATTTTCTTTTCTTTAAAATTTTTATCAAGTGAATCTATAAAGTTATGAACCATTTCCATATTTCTTGTTTGCTTTACCAGTATTGAAATTTCTTCAAACTGTCTCGCCACGTAGATCAGGAATATTTTAAGGTAACGACGTAAGATCTGGGATTTGAACACGGAGTTTGTTTCAAATTCTTTCATCATTTTTACGGCAACTTCTTCCATGTCTTTTTTTGTTTCGGTATTCACGGAAATATTAATTTTTCCGGCAAAAATTTCAAACAAACTGGTATGACAGTTCAGGTCAAATTCATATTCTCCTAAATTTAAAAAAGAATCATTGAAGGAAATAACAAAACCTTCTGCAACTTCTCCAGGCGAAAATTGATGTACCTGTCCAGGCTTTGCAAATAAGAGTTGATTATTTTTTATTGCCTTTTTCTCAAGATCAATAAAAAAGTTAGCTTCTCCTTTGGTGAGCCATATCATTTCAAAATGTTGATGTTGGTGAGGGACAAGGTTTCTTTCATCGGCCTGTTCCTGCATCCATTGAATGGTTTTTATCTCAAAAGGAAGTGAATTTTCTTTGCTTATAAATTCGACGTATGGAAAGATTTCAGACTTTTTCATTTTGCATAGTTTGGCGTATATATTTCTAATAACGTGCCTGAATGCATTAATTTGAAATCCAATAACTTATTATAAAATTAAAAAAAACGGGTGTACGAAATACAGTCGTTTAACGAGATGTCGTACGATATTTCGGACGGAGTAGATAATAATGATGTCCTTTTGCAGGAATTATATTTTATAATGATCTTTTAAACGATGGTATTTGTTGTATTTTTTACTGTAGCAGTACTGTTCCTGTTAATTATTAAGGTTAACTTTATTCTTATCATTCAAACGGGTAAACTTTGGCAAAGCTCAACTTAATATTTTTTTTTCTGCTACTATCCTTCACCTATAGTTGTGCTCAAAATTCATCAGCTGCATTAATTTCGGAAGCAAAAAATAAACTACAGAAAGCGAAAAGTGATACCGGTCGTGCGGATCTTCTTTGCAAACTCGCTTTATTGTATGTGTACAAGCCCGGCGAAAATAAAACAGACCTTGATTCTGCTATTTTACTATTAAAACAGGCGGAAGCATTAAATAACCATCCAGTTGATAGTGCAATTCAGGCAAGAATATATTTTGCTTATGCAAATACATATCGTGAAGCTGGTAGTAAAGATGTGGCCCGCCAATACATTGATAAGGCAATTACTTCGTATGAAAAACTTCCAGCTTCCTGTGAAGCAGGTGAAGCTTACATGGAACTTTCCAATTATAATTCACAGGAAAGCACGGAAGGATTTAATAAAACGCGGGAATACTATAATATTGCGGCTTTAAAATTTGAAGCATGTGGCAATAAAGAAAGGCAGGCTTATGCACTTAAATACCTTGGAGACGTAAATCAAATACTTAGAAATTATGGTGAGGCCATGGGAAATCTACAGCAATCACTAGTCGTTTACCAATCTATTAATTACAAAGATCTACAGGGTGTTTACGATCTTCTTGGAATTGTTTCTACATGTATGGGTGACCGTGCAAACGCAATAAAGTATGGATTACTTGCGGTAAAGACGGCTGAAGATACTAAAGATAGCAGCATGCAATTGTGTACAATTTATAACAGGCTCTCTATTGCTTACAATGGCTGGTATAAATACGAAGAAGCGATGATCTATGCTCAAAAAGCAATCGATGTTGCCATCAGGAACAATGATCGCAGTTATATGGTGGTAATGCTTCCTAATGTTGTTTACTTACTCAACCATGAAATGAAATATGAAGCAGCGCTTAAGCTTAGCCGGGAAACTGAGCATAAAATAAATCTATCAACTTTGCAGGATTCAGTGTTTTTATTTTACAGTTATGCTACCAGCTACCAAACAGGGAAGGATTATTCGAAAGCGGGCATTTACATAAACAAACTCATACATATTCTAGATGTTCATAAAAATGGGTTAGAACTTCAGCTGGAACTTGCATACAGGAGTGTGATTCTTTTTTTTATGGAGTTAAAAGATTACAAAATGGCGCAGCAATATAATTCCCGGTATTTTCCCTTTTTGGAAAAGCGTAATAGTAAAGCTTCGCTTCCAGGTGCATACTTATATAGATCAAGGATAGACTCCGGACTTGGTAATTACAAGGAGGCGTTGGCGAATTACCAGGAATACAAAAGACTAAAAGATTCTGCCTATGATGAAACCAAGAGTATGCAGTTTGCACAAATGCTGGTTTTATATGAAACTGAAAAGAAAGATAAAAATATTGCCCTTAATAAAAAAGATATCGCATTGCTTACAGGTAAAACTCAATTACAGGAGGTTAACATTAAAAAAGCAAACCTTACCAGGAATATTGTTATTGGTGCATCGGTATTCCTGCTTACATTATTTTATGTTGGCTATCGGTATAAACAACGGCATAATGAAAAGCTACAATTGCAACAGGATAAAATAAATAACCAGAATATTCAATTAAAAAGTTTACTGGCGGAGCAACAGAAGCTGGTCAGTGAAAAAGAATGGTTGGTAAAAGAGATTCACCATCGGGTAAAAAATAATCTCCAGATTGTAATTAGTTTACTCAATGCACAGGCAGATTTCCTCGACAATCCATCTGCACTCAATGCTATACAGGAAAGCCGTGAACGCATGCAGGCAATTGCATTGATCCACCAGAAATTATATCAACCCGATCAAAACAACCTGATCAATATGAATAGTTATATCAATGAAATGGTTGCTAATTTAAGAAGTGGATTTATTAATACATCTAATATAAAATTTCAACTTGATATAGATGATATAGAAATGGAAGTATCCCAGGCAGTTCCATTGGGATTGATCATGAATGAAGCAATCACCAACTCCGTAAAATATGCTTTCCTTCCGGGAAAAGCTGGTTTAATTAAAATAATATTACAGCAGGAAGTTGATGGAAGAATTTTATTGCGGATCGCTGATAATGGAAAAGGGCTTCCTCCAGGTTTTGACGCATCATTAAATGATTCGCTTGGTATTCAGCTGATCAATTTATTTGCAGAACAACTTGAAGCGGAACTGCAATTTATTAATGATCACGGAGTAGACATCGTGTTGCGTTTTAAATTATTGCCGATGATTCACGCAGTTTCTTCGGAGATAATACATTTACAAACAGGAAGCTCTTTTACTCAATAGT
The DNA here is from genome assembly GCA_039934735.1 of Ferruginibacter sp. Taxonomy (GTDB): domain Bacteria; phylum Bacteroidota; class Bacteroidia; order Chitinophagales; family Chitinophagaceae; genus Ferruginibacter. The sequence goes on from JBDTLP010000054.1 coordinate 7,578, forward strand.
TAAATTAATTAAATTGGATAAAATATTAATAGTAGAAGATGAACTGATCGTTGCAAGAGATATCCGCAAAACGCTTGAACGAAATGGGCATAAAGTTGCCGGTGTTGCACAAAGTGTAGAGAAGGCATTGTTGATGGTCAAAGAATTTTCACCCTGGCTGGTATTGGTAGATATTATTTTAAAAGGAACACTTACCGGTATTGATCTTGCTACCCAACTGAATAAAGATGGTATTGCTTTTATTTATTTATCGGCAAATTCAAATCAACCTACACTTGAAGCTGCAAAAATTACAAATCCCTATGGATTTATAGTAAAGCCATTTCGGGAAAAAGACCTGCTTGTAACAATTGACATTGCAAGGTATCGGCATGATAGCAATAAAAACATAGCAGGTCATCAATTTAGTAAAGCCACAGATGAACGGGAACACACTATAATAAACACAACGCCTGTTTATAAAAATATCATTGGTAAAAGTGCGGCTATGATCAATGTGTTCAACCTGGTTCAACAGGTAGCAGGTTTTGATACATCAGTATTATTGCTTGGTGAAAGCGGGACTGGAAAGGAAGGAGTTGCCCGTTGTATATTTGAACAATCAAAAAGAAGTACAAAGCCTTTTATTAAAGTAAATTGTTCAGCAATACCTGTAAACTTAATGGAAGCTGAATTTTTTGGCTATGAAAAAGGTGCTTTCACAGGAGCTTCAGAACGCAAAGCTGGTAAGTTTGAACTTGCCACAGGTGGCACCATGTTGTTAGATGAAATTGGTGAAATGCCCATTGACATGCAGGTGAAATTATTGCGTGTGTTGCAGGAAAAAGAAATTCAGCGGCTGGGCAGTACCGTTACTATTAAGGCAGATGTGCGAATCATTGCGGCTACCAGCAGGAATCTTGAAAAAGAGGTAGCTGAAGGAAGGTTTCGTCTCGATCTCTATTACAGGCTATATGTTTTCCCGATAGTATTACCTGCGTTGAGGGAAAGAAAAGAAGATATCCCGCTGCTGGCCTCTCATTTTATTAATAAGATTTCCGGTACCACAGGAAGGGATATTTCAGGTATATCACATGATGCGTTGGATAAACTGGTTGCATACAACTGGCCTGGAAATGTGAGGGAGTTGGAGCATACCATCGAAAGAAGTATATTGATTACTAACGGAAACATTATCAATGAAATTCGTTTACCAGTTACTGTTAGTGAATCAGAATCTGGCACTGCCGAACGTACAGCAACTCATTCACTGGAAGAGAATGAAAGGGAATATATCGTTGCAACATTAAAAAAGACAAACGGAAAAATCAGGGGGCCGGGAGGAGCTGCAGAATTATTAAAAATCCCTCCTACAACATTGCATTCAAAAATGAAAAAACTCGGAATTATTAAAACCATTAATTAGATTTTCAGATTTTTTTCTAATTAATAAAAAAAGCAGCCGGTGCCGGCTGCTTTTTTATTGATTGTTCTTCCTGTTATTATTTGGCAAAAGAAAGTAATAACGAACTTAGGTCGTTTGGCTTTGACAAGAAAGGAGAATGACCACTTTCAACTGAAAATACTTTTGTAATGTGAGCATTTGATACCATTTGGTTTTGCAGATCAATTCCAACGGCGTGATCTTGTGCAGTGTGAATATAATATTTGTCAACACTTCCAAAGTTCGCTGCTGATAATATCACTTTATTTGCAAATGGAATAGCCGGTTCTGCTTTGTATTTTGATAGTAAAAGTTTTTTTACATCTTCAGAACCATCCTGGCAGAATATTGAAATGAGATTTTCTTTTTTTACATCCAGCGTTAATTGGTCTTTTGATGGAATTAACGAAGGCCCCAGTAATGATTGCTTATCCATATTGGCTAGATCAAGTAATGACTGCCCATTTGTGGGTACATAAGCGCCAACATACACGAGTTTGGAAATTTGGCCTGGTATTTTTTCTGCTACTGCCGAAATTACCATTCCACCCATGCTGTGTCCCACGAGTATTACTTTTTCATTTGAACCATTCATCGCTTCAATTACTTTATCGCGATAAGCATCTATTGATGCTTTTACCGGGGGAGTTTGATCATCACCATGGCCGGGAAGATCTACGACAATAACTTTGTTGCCATTTTTTTCAATTTGTTTTTTTACGTTGTCCCATACATATGGCGCCTGCCATGCACCATGTACCAATACAAATGTTTTTGACTTACTCATTGTTTTAGATTTTTTGTTTAAAGTGAAAGCTGATATCGCCATAGTGGCTAATAACAGGATAAAAGCTGCATTTTTCATTTTTTTGTTTTTTAATAGTTTTTAGAATAATTATTTTATTGAAATGATTATGCAAAGCTGTTGCAGAACAAACAATATTTCAATGATGCGATGAAGGGTTTTAATGTATAAAGCAACAGTCTCTTAAAATAATTTGGAAATGAGTTGATTGGGAAATTTAGAAATGAAATACAGTTCTCCGGATGGCCGGCTTGATTTTTTACATCTGATCATTTTAAATTGAAAAATGTATCATTTGCGATTGTTTATCCATTGAACAGTGGATTATTGAGATATAGTTTTGTGTTATAAAAATTCACATTTAAAATGAAAAAAATGATAACTGATAAAAAAGAAAGTCAAAGCCTTGGGATGCCCTGGGAAAAAGAATACGGTTATGCCCAGGCTGTAAAAAAAGGAGATACCGCATGGCTTGCGGGCCAGGTTGGCCATACCGAACAAGGCGTGTTGCTTACAGGAATGGAAGCGCAGGTAAGACAGAGTTATGTCAACATAAAAAAATTGCTTGCAGGCTTTGATATGAATATGGATGATGTAGTAGAAGAAGTGCTATATGTATTAGACATAGATGAAGCATTCAATGCAAGAAAGAAAATAGGGAGAGAATTTTATCCTGATCCTATGGGAATTCCCAGCACTTTGATACAAGTGAGCGGGCTTGCATTGCCAGGGCAGTTAATAGAAATAAAAATAATCGCGAAACAATAATTTAAAAATATAATATCATGAACTTTCAATCATACTTTAAAACTTTACTTGCAATGACAATTTTATCAGTGACTTCAATCAATTCAAATGCACAAGAGGCAAAGCCGCAATCTACGCCGGCAGAATTAGTAGATGCATTGCATACAACATTTGGCAATAATCATTCGAGGGCTGTACATGCAAAAGGAATTATTTTAGAAGGAGCATTTACGCCTGCTTCTACGGCCGCATCAATTACTAAAGCATTTCATTTTCAAAAACAAAAAAGTAAAGTGATACTGAGGTTCTCTGATTTTACTGGAATACCCGACATACCTGATAATGCCGGAGCTGCAAATCCAAGAGGAATTGCTATAAAATTTATCATGCCAGATAGCAGTAATACCGATATTGTTGGCCATAGTTTTAATGGGTTTCCCACTCAAAATCCTACGCAGTTTAGAGACTTACTGTTAGCCATAGCTGCCAGCGGAAGCGGCGCTGTAAAACCTACAGCTTTAGATAAATTTCTTGACGAAAACCCGGTGGCTAAAACTTTCTTAACAACACAAAAAACGCCACGAAGCTATGCGACGATAAATTATTTCGGTGTAAACAGTTTTAAGTTCACAAATAAGCACGGCGTTTCAAATTATATCCGTTATCAGTTTATCGCAGAAGAAGGGGAACAAATATTAACAGCAGAGCAAATAACCAATGCTGGAAATAATTATTTAGTGGATGAAATCAAAGAACATGTTTTAAAACAAACCATAAAATTTAAACTCTATGCACAAATAGCCAAAGATGGAGATGTTATCGAAGATCCATCTATTGCATGGCCTTCCGACAGGAAAATGGTATTGCTTGGTACAATAGAGATTAAAAAACTTGCTGCAAATACCGTAGAAGAGGATAAGGCACTCTTTTTTATTCCAAACAATATTCCTGATGGAATTGAAACGGCTGATCCAATGCTTAACTTTCGTTCAAAGGCATATCCAATCTCAGTTAAAGAAAGACAATAGTTTTTTAATTTCAGTTTTTTAAAGGGAGAGCAAAATTGCAAACCCAGAATTATTTCTGCCTAAAAAATATTTTGATCAGCGGGGAATTACACGTTACAGATTTTCAAAATCTTTTATTTCCCCGACTTTTGCATCCTGCACATTTACTACACTACCCACATCATTGCTAACAAAAGCTACCAATCTTATGTTTGCAATATTTGCAATATTTGCAGGAATTGAAATTGAATAATTTTTTTCATTCAAGCTTCCGGAGTTGGCAATATCATCTCCGCTAAGGGAAGAAACAATTGCTCTCAGAACTCCATTGTATTCAAAGCCAGGGATGTATGGCTGACCGTTATAAAGCGTGGCTGAATAATTTCTTTGTGTATAATATAAACTATCTTCTACAAGGTAAACAGTAAGCTTTGCATTACCACTAAGGGGTTGTATGTATCCAACTTTTATAGAAGCAGTTATTGTATTTCCGTTGATGGCAGAACTGATTGCAAGTCCTGCATTTGAAGATGCCTGGATTTCATTAATTACCTGGCTTACATTTTCATATTGTGGCCCGGCCCAGCTAATCGTTCTGTTGATATAACCGGTAGGCACACCCGTTACGCCAAGGTTAGATGCTAGTGTATTTCCATCAGTAGTTATATACGGATCATCATTCAACAAGTGGATGCCTACTATAACGGACCTGTCGGTTTGCTGATGAACCAAATCAACGCCATATAAAATAGCGGGACAATTGCCACACCATGTGCCCGAATATTCTTCTACCAAAACATGGTTAATAAAGCCAGCACTAACATGCGTTACCTGTATCGTAAGAATATTTGAAGTTAATGTTCCCCTGGTTGCATAAACGGCATAAGAACCTTGTTGTGAGAATGTATAACTATTGCCGGTAACCGAAGTTCCGTTTACATATAACTGGCTTTGATTTGTAACGTCGGCATTGTTGATAGAAGAGTTTATCGTGAATGTAACTGTAGATCCCTCTGCCACATTTACGATGCTTGATTTTAACGATATGGATTCTGAAGCCGGTGTCGAAAAATCTGATTCGGTTTTTGTGCAGGAACTAAAAACCAGGATTCCTATAAATAAAACAGGGAATGAAAAATATTTTCTCATAGCTTTTACATGGTAGACGACAAATATTGGTAATCCTTACAAACAAATTCCTGTAAGGATTGCTCGTTTATTTCGTCCTTATCAAATATGAAAAAAATATACTTGCTCATTGCTTTTTTACTGGCAGAAACTTTATACTCAACCGCACAAAATCTACCGGCTGTTAATCTTTCAGATATTGATGGAGCTGTTTTTAATACAAGCCGTTTCAATAACACTAATGGCAAACCAGTTGTATTATCATTTTGGGCCACCTGGTGTATTCCCTGCATCAATGAATTAACTGTGATTAATGAAAAATATGATTCATGGAAAAAAACAGCGCAATTTGAATTTTATGCAATTTCAGTTGATGATAGCCGCACCACAAAAAAAGTACAGCCATTGGTAAATGGGAAGAACTGGAACATCGAAATTTTATTGGATAAAAACCAAGATCTGAAAAGAGCACTCAATCTTGTAAATATCCCTTACACCCTGGTAGTAAAAGATGGAAAAATAATTTACAAGCATTCTGGGTATGTGGAGGGTGATGAAGACATACTGTTTACAACAATAAAAGAAAATCAATAAGAATGGCTGATACAAAAAAATTTTTACTCCTGTTTTTATTGTTTGTTACACTGGCTGCAAAAGCACAATTGAGTGGAGGTTTCGAATCCAATTCAGTGCTCTATCTTGATGACAGTAAAATAAAACTGGAACAGATAGAAGCTCAAAACAGGTTTCGCAACAATACTTATTTACGTTTAGATTATAAATACAGGCAGTTTACAACCGGCGTTCAATTAGAATCCTACGAACCAAAAGCATTGCTTAATTATTCTCCCAATTTGAAAAAAATAAACCTCGGCACTTACTATGTAGATTATAAAAATGATAGTATCAGATTAGAAATTACAGCCGGTCATTTTTATGAACAATTTGGTAGCGGCCTGGTATTAAGAACCTGGGAAGACAGGCAACTTGGTATTGCCAATTCAATTGCTGGCGGCAGAATAAAATATGCCCCCATTAAATCAATTGAACTGACAGCCTTGTATGGTAAACAAAGAATTGGTTTGGGCTTCGATTTTACTGATGGCTTCCTGTTAGGGTTAAACGCAGATCTGCAATTATCTCAATTATTAAAAGCAAAGAAAACGAATTATGGTTTTGCATTCAGTTATGTAAACCGGCATGAAAATAATAATGGTTTTACTGCACTTCCTTCCAGTACTTACTTAACTTCCGTAAGAGGCAATATTAATATAGCAGGCTTTACTGCAGATGCAGAATATGCTTTTAAATCAAAAGATGCATTGGTGGAGTTTGGGAAGGTTCGTCCCGAGTTACAGTTTGATGGTGACGCCTATTTATTAAATATTGGTTATTCAAAAAAAGGTTTTGGTTTCAATACGAGTTTTAGAAGACTGGAAAATTTTTCTGTATTCTCCCAGCGAAATTTAGCGGGCAATATATACAACGAAGCCATTGTAAATTATATTCCGGCATTAACCAAGCAATATGATTACAGCCTCAGTAATATTTATGTATATGCTGCACAATCTAAATTAAGTTTTGAGCCAGGCAGAAATAAAGCAGGTGAAATTGGTGGACAGCTGGATATTATTTATCAATTTAAAAAAGGTACCGCACTGGGTGGAAAATATGGAACCAACATTTCTGTAAACTATGCACAATGGCACGGACTGAAAGGTATTTATGATGCCGCACAGCGAAAATATAAAGCAGACCTGTTTGCATTTGGACAAAAATATTATCATGAGGTTAGTCTTGAGATAAGAAAGAAATGGAGCAAAGAGTTATCATCTGTTTTTACTTATCTTAATCAATACTATAATGCCAGGTATGTAGAAGAATCCAGTGGAGAAGTAAATGCAAATACCGCTATCATTGAAAATACATTAAGGGTAGGAAAATCAAATTCAATCCGTTTAGAATTGCAACATCAATGGGCAGACGCAGTTTTTAAAAACTGGGCAGCATCACAATTGGAATTTAATTTAAAATCCAGCTGGTCGTTTTTTGCCATTGACTTATACAATTATGGCAACAACGATCAGAATGAAAAATTACACTTTTATAATGTAGGAATTGTTTACAAACAAGGTGCTGCACGTGTGCAAGTTGGTTATGGGCGGCAACGTGGGGGATTGGTTTGTGTAGGAGGGGTATGTCGCTTTGTACCGGAAAATGCGGGATTAAATGCAAGTTTGAATTATAGCTTTTGAAAATTGTATATTATCGCAAATAAGTTGAATCTCCGCTCTCCATTATTTTATATACCATCTATTATCTTCTGCAATGGTAGTGATGATAATTACTATTAAGAAAAGTATTGCGATGAATTTATGCAGCCATTCGTTTTTTGAACCCGAAACAGCCATACCGAGAAATATAAAAAATGGTATTAATAATAATAGTTGTTGTGTAATGGGAAGATCCAGGAAATAGATATTAAATAAGACAGACAGAATAATGCAAAAACAAAAAAGGTAAAATATTTTTTTAAAATTATCGAAGTAGTAATTCTTTAAATTAATAGTTTCTTCATTCTCTCCTGCAGGAAACAAGAACTTGCTGATGATAAAAAGTGTAATTGGATATAAAATAATAAACAGAAAAGTAGTTAATTTCCATAATGGGTAGTCTTTCATTTCGTAAATGATAAACCATTCCTGTATGTGCAAAAAAAGAATTACTGCTACCCAGATCGTATGCGGAAAATAAAAGACAACTTTTTTAGAGTTATAAAATGTTTCAGCAACAGAAGACAATAGCTGCGTGATACCCAGCCCGAGAATGATAGAAATTAAAATAGTAACATACTCAAAAGCGCTGATGCTGTTAGGGTTCATAAAATATTTCATTTTCTCCGGCAATATTTACACTAATCTTATTGACTGCTGCTGTCAGCATTTTTTACTGCCATAACGATTGAATCCTTCACCCCTTTTGAAAGTTTTACAGAATCTAAATGCCTGTGTTTTCTGACAGAAGAAATAATCTCTTTATTTTGCCTGTGAAATATTTTACAGATCCTGCAAATAACCATATGTTTCCAAAGCTCAAATCTTTGTGTCTTTGTTATTTTACCTTCCTCTTTTTTGGAGATATAATTGATCGCTTCTTTACATGTAATACTCATACAAATAATTTATTCTCTTACCAGTTTGATTCAATGTATGATCTTAACTGAACCTTTGCCCTATGAATCAATACCCAATAATTAGACGCTGAAATGTTCAGTACCTTACAAATTTCTTCACTTTCCATATCATCTAAATATTTCATGCTAAAAACTGCTGCCTGTATTTCTTTTAATTTTTTTATGCCCCTTTGTAAAACTTCAAAAAATTCTTTCGACTCTACATTTGTTTTACCCCATTCTGATGGATATGCACGTTCTACCCAATAGTCGTTGGTATTAAAAAATTCGTCTGTATCTGTCTCCTCAGTTACTATTTCTTCCGTGTATTTATTTGACAGCTTGCGATAATGATCAATAACTTTATTTTTTAGAATGGTAAACAGCCATGTTTTTACTGATGCATCGCCGTTATACTTATCTACATTGCGCCAGGCAGCCAGGAATGTGTCTTGTAACAAATCCCTTGCAGTATCTGAATCTCTCACTCTTTGTACGACATAAGCATATAATATATCCGAATAATCATTTACCCATGCTGTTACATCATGTTTATTCTTATTTAAATCCATTTGGTAGCTTGATTATTAAGATTGTGAAATATAAAATACCTGCTAAATGGCTGATTAAAGCAATTGGCTTTTATACTTACGGCAAAATCATTTAAAGGGAGTGGATTATTTGTCTGGTACACGACAATTTGGAATAGATATTATTTTCATCTCTATAAAAATATCCGCATAGATGTATTGGCAAAAGCATTGGATTGATGTTCCGCTAACTTATGAGCTTGTTTTTATGAAAAAGGAAAGAGCCATCGGCTCGAAACATTTTGTAGCAACGGACTTTAGTCCATTGACGATAAAATGATATTAGTATTGAGAGCCGTAGGCTCCATACATATAAATAAAAAGTGGCCTCGTATTAAAAAACACGTGCCGAACCTAAGGTTCTCATTTAATATTCAGGTAGCTAATAAACGGACTAAAGTCCGTTATTACAAAATGTGCCGATGCTACGCATCTTTTAGTAATTTTTTATTTGATCATACTTTCACCAACAGCAATTATTTCTCCCGATTTTTTTTGTAAGAAAGCAACCAGTTTATAGTTAGAAGCTATAAAACTTTTATCTGCAGGTTTACTAAAGCTTATTTCATTTTCGTTTCCCGATGCCGGCAATGATTTAAGATCTGTTACAATATTTGTATGCTGCAAAAATCTTCCTTCATTTTCACCACTTTTCACCTGGCTTGAATTTGCCAGTTCAACAAGGGCGAAATTGATGCTGGCGTTGTCAACTTTTGAAGCCTTGTAGCTTACTGAGATCTCATTGTTTTTTACTGTAGCATTAATATATATATAGATAGAATTATCATTATTCTCAGCAGTTGTTTTATTTATGGCTGCATACAGACTTGTTTTATCTGACCCAACAAATTCTTCCTTTCCATTCACTACTATCTGTGGCGTGTATGGGCCATTGAGGTTTAATAATTCGGAATAATCCTGTTGTCGTTTGCTGTAAGCAGCTTTACTAAATTTATCTTTCCAGCCAAGCCTGTTCCAATAATCTACATGATAAGCAAGAATATAAACATTGTCTTTTTTTTCTTTGGATAATTTGTTTACCAATTCATCTGCAGGCGGACAACTGGAACAACCTTCTGAAGTAAACAATTCTATCAATGCAAAACCTTTAAGCGTTTTATTAGCCGGTGAATTTTGTGAAGTTGTATTTGTTTTATTGATGATCGTGGCTTTATTTATTGTATTCATTCCAAATAGAAATACAAACAGTGCTGCAGATCCACCCAATGTTAATAATATTTTTTTCATGCTTTTTTATTTTTTGAATGCCTCTTTAATTAATGGAAAATCTTTGTCCAGTTTGCATCTGCTTTTGACTTAAGGTTAGTTTCGTCCTTATTCCATGTTTTGAGTGTATTATTTGTCCATGAATGATAAAACAAATACAACTTGCCATTTATAATTTTAAAAGTTTCAGGATCAACTTCTACTTTTTCGTCTGTTGCACCCATGGCATAGGCACACCATCCACCATACTGTGGCTCATACTTTGCAGGGTTTGCTTTGAACAGTTCTTTATTTTGTGCCGATGAAAAATAATAATACACTCCCTCGTATACAACAGCCAGGTCTTTACTTCCCTTTATAGCTTTATTAGCAGTAAAATAAGCAACAGGATCATAGCCTTCAATAGCAAGCGCTGATTTGGAAATATTGAATTCTTTTTTCCGCAATTCAGCCTGGGCATAAACGTTGCTAAAACCCGCCAACAATATTGTTATAAAAAAGCTTGTCGAAATTAATTTTTTCATCTTATGAATTTTTATGTTTGTATCATTTCATTCATTAATACGCAGTCAATTACATTTGCTTACAGGATGTAAACAACATTTTATGACTTAACAATCATTTTAACAATTGTCCTGTTTGAAGAGTTATTATTGTATTGTTTTTGTAGCTGCCAATAGTTCTTCTTTATCCTGGAATCCGCTAAGCTGTTTAAATACCTGGCCATTCGAATTCATAAAAATAAAAGTAGGAGTTGCCGCGATGTGAAACTGATCAGTAATATTTTTTCCTTCATCAGAATCAACATCTACCTGCACATTTATGAAATTGTTGTTGAATGTTTCCGCTACAATCTTTTCCGGGAATACTTCTTTTTTCATTTTTTTACAATAACCACAATGATTTCCATAGGCGAATATGCAAACCGGTTTATTTTGAGCTTTACTTTGCTCCAATGCTAATTTTATATTTCCCTTTTGAAAATGAATGCCTTCTATGTTTGCAGGCATAATTTCGTCCACTGTTGTGCTATTACAGGAAACTACTATCAATACTACGCTCAATAATATAGCGATTACAATAAAAATAAAGCTGAGGTCAATAATCTTTTTCATAAAACAAAATTAAAAATTCATAGTGATTAATTATCGGTAATCCTGGAATGCTGACTTAACTGTTCATATTCCAGAATGGATTCAATATTTTGGATACAGTCTTTGTGATAATGATATGTTTTTTCCACAGCTATATAAACCGATGTAATACTTGTTGTACAAATATTATTACTTCTTTTTATTTTCAAACCATATTCATGATTTGTACTGGCTGTGTTAGTGTGAAAATCAATGATGCTGCGCTGTGAAATAGTATTACCTGTTTTGATCCATTCTTTAAACCATTTGCTTCTTTCATCCATCATTGCAGGTGAATATAAAGTGACAGAAGACCAAATATATGCACGGTTTGGGTCATGTTCATGAATATACAATTCGCTACCATTCCACCTGATTTCTCTGAGTTGTTTGTTGACCCAAAGTATCATTGTAAAATTTTCAATTCCTGAAAAATCATACCGGATCATTTCTTCAAATGCATTTTCATGCTGGAACAACTCAGGTAGAATAAGTCCCCGGCTTTTTCGATAGCTGGTTTTGTGTACATGTTTTTGAAAAGCACCATTCAAAATAATTCCAACATCTCCTTCTTCATTGCTAATAAACCAGGTGCCATTGGCTTTTGTGTCTTTTGGAAAAACAAGCTTCTTATTGTTAAGTATATAAATTTCAGGATACAATGCAACGGGCCGCTCAATATGTTCATCCCTGTTTGAAGTAAGGATAATACCATTTTTTAAAGGAATGAAAGTTACTGTACACATAGAAAAAAATTACGAACGCTTATGTTATTGACGTTCCTGGTAAATGAACCTTACATTATTATTGGTAGATAGTTTTAATAACCTGTAATTTTAAACCCGTTTGTAAGGTAAATAAAACCAACACGTCTCAGTAAAAGAGTAGTGTATCATTTTAAATGTTGTCAGGCTGAGGCACTCATAAAAAAATTAAGCTCTTTGTAAATGACATAGCAGAGCCGTAGGCTCGTTTCTATTTTGTAACAACGGATTTTAATCCGTTGTCATTAATAGTTACTATGTTAGAGAACCGTAGGTTCGGCCCATATTATTATAGAGTTGCTTTCTACTTCTTTATATGTTCCGAACCTACGGTTCTCATTCTTTACTTTATCATTTCACCAACGGGTTAAAACCCGTTGTTACAATATTGGCCGAGGCTACGCCTCTTTATCTATAAGTGTAAAACAGCAGTTTAATAAATTATTCTTAATAAGTTTTATCCATAACATGTGATTAGCAGCTTGCCTGCCCCGCAGTATTGCGGTGGTCGAAGTTGGGTTTATAAGAAAGATCGCCTTCGACAAGCCACGCTGACATTACTTATTGAATAAAAATTAAAATTGGCACATTGTTTAAAAATAAATGTTTGGCTATTTGTCGGCTACTGGCATTTAGATAAAAATATTAAATTCATTTTTAGTGATTCACAACCCAACATACTTATAGAATCGCTACAATGAATCGTAAATTAAAACGTATTTCCATTATTGGTTCAATCATATTATTATTATGGATCCTCATGGCCCAGGGTTGTATGAAGTTTCGTATAAGTGACACCAATGCAAAAAAGGAGTTCAATACTGCAGGTGTTGAACTAAAAACAGTTGTCAAAAAAATACACGGCTTTCCTTTGCATTATGCACAAACGGGTAATGATTCTTTACCAACATTATTATTCATTCATGGTTCACCGGGAAGTTGGGATGCTTTTAAAAACTATTTGAAGAATAAAGAATTGCTCCAACATTACCGCATCATCTCCATTGATCGCCCCGGCTTTGGATACAGTGATTTTGGAAACGCCATGAATCTTGCGGAACAAACGGAAATCATCAGCGCCTGGATGGATAGTATCAATAATCACAAACCCTTTATTATTATTGGCCACAGTCTTGGTGGACCATTGGTGGTAAAACTCGCTGCTGCACGTATGCAATACTGTAAGGCGATTGTACTCCTTGCCGGTTCACTTGATCCTGCTGCAGAAAACCCGGAGAAATGGCGCCCCGTTTTATTTAAAACGCCATTGAATTATTTGGTGCCGGGTGCGTTGCGTCCAAGCAATGAAGAGCTGTGGTATTTAAAGAAAGATCTAAAAGAAATGAATAATGATTATCAAAAAATAACCTGCCCTGTTTATATTCTTCATGGAAATAAAGACGTGCTTGTTCCATACAGCAATGTTGCTTATGCAAGAAAAATGTTCACGATGTCAAACAAAGTTTCTGTCACAACATTTGAAAATGAAAATCATTTTATTGTTTGGACAAGAGAAAAGGAAATAGTAGAATTGCTGATGAGTCTTTTTTAATAGTATTCACTTTCAAAAAATAAAATGTAAGGAATATGAATTTGCTGCGTCTTAGGGATAACTATGCGTGATAAAATTGAACATTCAATTGTGGAAGGTCTTGTTGCCACATTTGTAATGCCTTCTTTGATGATTATATATGCATGTATAAACCTTCCTTTACCGAATTCTTTTATTAACTAAAAAAATAAAAAAAATGAAACTACTTTTCGTTAGTATTCTAAGTGTATTAAGTTCTTTTATTGCAGTAGCACAAAACCAGCCGCATGGAATTGCCGAAAACCAAAAAGCTCCGGATTTCACAGCAAAAGATCAGAATGGGAAAATGATATCATTGAAAGCAGCTTTGAAGAAGGGCCCTGTAGTCGTTGTTTTTTATCGCGGTCAATGGTGCCCGTATTGCAACAGGGAATTGAAAATGCTGGAGGATTCTCTTTCATTTTTTCAAGCCAAAGGTGCAACCGTGATTGCAGTAACTCCGGAGATTCAAAAAAATATTGAGAAAACAATCGAGAAAACAAAAGCTACCTATTCAATCTTATACGATGATGGTTTAAGTATCATGAAAAGTTATGATGTTGCGTTTACACTTGACAGTTCGATGATTGGTAAGTTTAAAGGTTATGGCATCGACCTTAATGAATCAAATGGCGCAAATGGAAATAATTTACCGGTTCCCGCTGTATATGTAATTAACAAAGAAGGAATGATTGTTTACCGTCATTTTGATCCTGATTATACAAAACGAGCTACAGTAAAAGAAATTTTGTCGCACTTATAATGTGTTTGAATCATTTCATTAAAAATGTTTACAATTTCTATATATAAAAAAGCAGGATGAATATTCAAAAAGCTGCACATACCGTTCTAAAGCAACTTTCAGGTTCATTGATTTCATTAACGAATGAACAATATTGCGTAAAGATTGATACACTTTCCGACGGAACAATTGGTCAACATGTAAGGCATGTGATTGAAATGTTTGTTTGCCTGCATTACGGTTATATCACTTCAACTGTTAACTACGAAAAGAGACAAAGAGATATTACTATTGAAACCTCTAAAGAATTGGCTATACAACTTATAGAGCGGATTTGTGACGATCTTTTTCCTGCTGATAAAAAACTTACACTTGAAGTAAACCTGGATGAAAACAAAAGGCGTTCACGTGCGATCCCTACAAATTATTACAGGGAGATAGTATATAATATTGAACACACAATTCACCATATGGCTTTAATTAAGATTGGGATTAACCAGGTTTCGGATGTGGTATTACCAGAAGAATATGGAGTTGCGGCATCCACACTTAAATACAAAAAGGAAAGTATTCGTGCATAATTTAGGCATCTCTAAAAACCTACCTTTTCCTCTCCTTTGGAGAGGAAAAGGTGAGGTTCAAAAAATGAATAGGTTTTTAGAGATGCCCTTTAATTGTAAGATTTCTACAACTGTCAGCTACATGACTTTTCGTAATAAATATTAAAATCAATTTACACGATTGATCTGGCAGCTTTCATACTACAAATTATTATACTGTAATATTCAAACGGCCGATACATTAAAAACACAATGAAAAGAAATTGCACGAATAAATTCCGTTTGATAAAATTAACAGCTATATTTTTTTTATTTTTTTTCTCACAGGTAAATGCGCAAACTAAAATAATAAAGGGTTTTGTAAAAGACGGGCACTCAGATGAATTGTTGCCTTTTGCCAGTGTGCAATTTAAAAATACAGGCATTGGGAAAACAACCGATTCTTCAGGTGCATTTAAGTTTGTGTTAAGCAAGTGGCCCTCGGATACTTTGGTAATAACAAGCATCAGCTATAAAGCTTATTATTTTATTATTCCTAAAAACAAGGATACAATTGATCTATCAGCAAGCCTGGAAGCAGGCAATGCAATACCTGAAGTAGTTGTAAGGGCAAAATTAAAACACAGCAGGGGCTGGTATTTATGGAAAAAAGTAGTGGCGCATCGTGACGAGAATAATATTTTCAAGTTTGATAATTTTACTTATAATGTTTACAACAGGTTAGAGATCGATATTAATAATATCAACAAAGAAAAAATCAAAAAGAATTTATTACTGAGAAAATTTGATTTCATATCCAATAGCATTGATACAACTTCAGAAGAGAAACCGATCTTACCAAGTTTTTTTTCAGAAACATTATCAGATTATTATTACCAGAAAAAGCCACATAAGACCCGGGAAATAATCAGGGCCAATCAAATCACAGGTGTAAAGAATCAGAGCATTACCAAATACCTTGGAGGATTATACCAGAACATTGTTATTTACCAGAATTTCATTCCTGTATTTGATAAAGAATTTGTAAGTCCTATAAATGATAACGGTGATGCCTACTATGATTATCGCCTTGCCGATACACAGTATGTTGCTGGCAGAAGATTATTGCACCTGGTATTTATTCCAAGACACAAAGGACAAAATACGTTTACGGGTGACTGTTGGATTAATGATACAACGTTTGCTGTTCAGAAAGTTATCCTGCATATAAACAAAGAGGCGAATATAAATTTCGTAGATAAACTTAGTATCGTGCAGGAATTTAGTTTGATCAATGACAGCACCTGGTTTTTAAGTAAAGATAAATTCATCGTCAATATCAATCCTATTGGGAATAAAGCATTGGGTTTTATTGCCAGGAAGACTACGAATTACAATCACGTATTGGTGAATGTGCCGGAAGTTGCCAATGAAGTGTCTAAAAATAAAGTAATAGAAGAAGTAGTTGTATTGCCCAATACAAAAGAAAAGCCATCGCAATACTGGGATAGTTCCAGGATTGAACCATTGAGTAAGTCGGAAAATGGCATCTATGTGCTCGTAGATTCTTTAACACATTCGCCGAGGTATAAAAGAACTTACAACACAATATATTTCTTATCTACCGGGTATAAAAATATTGGAAAAATACAGATAGGCCCATGGTTTAGCTGGATAAGTGCCAATGCACTCGAGGGGACAAGATTAAGATTTGATTTAGGAACCAATAAAAATTTCAGCAAGAAAATTTATCTTCATGGATACCTGGCTTATGGATTTACGGATAAGAGATTTAAGGGACAGGCGGAAGCGTTATGGCTCTTAAAAAGAAACCCATGGCAAACAATACACGCATCATATATCAATGACCTCAGCTTTAGTCAAAATTATAATCGTGGCGATATTAGCGGTGATAATGTATTGGCTGTTGCGATTCGTAAAAACGGTATTCCTATAAAATTTATTAATCTGGAAGAAAAAAAGATTGAATATTCCAGGGATTCGAAAGTGGGTTTATCTACAATTATTTCAATTGCAAATAAAATTTATACGCCATTAAGAAATATTCCCGGGAAGGATTTTTTCCCGGTTAACAATGGGCATCCTTTAAATTCTACGGAGATTTCTTTAAAACTAAGATTTGCTTATATCGAAAAACTTTTTGAGACAAATTTCTTTCGTTATAGTCTTGGCAGCACATACCCAATTGCAGAACTAACTTACACACAAGGCATCAAAGGAATTTTAAACAGTGATTATACTTATGAAAAAATTGCTGCCAGTATAAGTGATGATATTTCAATTGCTCCCTTCGGAAAATTATCTTATAATCTTTATGGAGGAAAAGTATTTAATAAGTTGCCGTATGTTTTCCTGGAAGTTCACCCAGGCAATGAAGTATATTATTATAACAAGTATGCTTTCAATTTAATGAACAAATATGAATTTGTAAGTGATAGATATGCGGGTATCTCCATAGAACATAATATTGGCAATGGCCTTTTCAAATATATTCCGTTAACAAGGAAATTTAAATTCAGGCAATTTTGGAATGTGAAAGCAATTGCCGGTAATCTAAGTGACGCAAATAAAACATTGAATAGTGTAAGCAGTTATCCAATAAAATCTTTAGATGGGAAAATATACATGGAAGTCGGAACAGGTGTAGATAATATTTTTAAATTATTCCGGTTAGATTTTGTTTGGCGTTTATTACCAACGCCGCTTCCGGCAAATAGGGCAAGCAGGTTTGGAATATTTGGTAGTTTTCATGTTCAGCTTTAAGGTTTTAAAATTTGGTACCTGTTCTTTAACAGTAAGCATGTGCATATGTATGAAAAATATTTTCGGGTACTGAAGTGTTATTCATAATTGTCAGCCAGGTGACAATATGATTTATAATTAAGCACACAGTTTCATCACATATCTTAGAAACGGCATGGTTTTATCATCAGCGTTACTTTATCATCAATAAATTATTTGTATGAAAATAAAATTTCTATTATCTATCCTTATAACCATGATTATAGTTATTAGCTGCAAAACTTCAAAAGTAAATGATTCAGTAAAAATTGCTGATAGCAGTAATGTTATTAAATCTGGCAAGGGTCTTTTTAACCAGGCAGAAGCAGATTTTCTTGTAAAAATTGCAGATGCAAGAATGATGGATGCAAAAGAAGGCGCACTTGCCGTTAAGAGAGGTACTTCTTCGAAAATAAAAGATTACGGCAGGCTTATGGTGAAAGAGCAGGCTTTATTACTCGAAGAGATTAAGAAAATTGCAGCATCCATGTCGATATCATTACCTGCAAACATTAGTGCTGATAAAAAAGATGGGTATAAAGATCTTGCAGCTAAAGATGGAAATGATTTTGATAATAAATTTTTAAAAATGATGCGCATTGATCACGAACGGGATATTAGGGATTTTACAAAAGCGACCGCATTCGCAGATGGTAAGGTAAAAGATTTTGCAATTGCAAAGCTGCCGGTTATTCAATCACACCTGGATAAATTGAACGTCTTAAAAGATGAGCAAAAATAAAAGCTAACCTGGTAAAAAAAATAGTTAGTAATTAAACCAACTGGCTTTAAAATATTATTTTTTGTAAGGAATGATTTTATTTACGACTAATTCAAGAAATCCGGTTGGAAAAAGTGATACAGAAAAATGAATAATTATTTTAACCAACTGAATATAAAATGAGCAACCTGGAAAGCAACTATGCTGGCACTGTAATGCAAAAGTTATCGCCTCAACACTGGGTTAATAAATATGCAGATTACTTATATTGTTTTGCTATTGGAAGAATCAACGATGAAGAACTTGCCAAAGATCTCGTACAGGAAACATTTCTATCAGCCCTTGAAAAACTGGATAGGTTTGAGGGAAGGAGTTCTGAAAAAAGCTGGCTTACGGCTATTTTAAAATATAAGATCATAGATATATATCGATCAAAATCTTCGATCGTTGAATATTTAGAGGAAGGAAATGTTGTCGACAGGGTTAAAGATTTTTTTCAACAATATGATGGACATTGGAACGTAGAAGACAGACCGGCTGAATTTGCGATCCATGATTCAAATGTGGTAGAGAATAAAGAATTTCAATCTATACTTCAGAAATGCCTGAATAAATTACCAGTTTTATGGATGAGTATTTTCAAGATGAAATTTATTGATGAAGAACTTACAACTTTAATTTGCAAGGAATTAAAAATAACATCTTCAAATTACTGGGTGATCATTCACCGGGCCAAAGTAAACCTGAGGTCATGCATCCAGAAAAACTGGATTTAAAAATAAGCATTATGAACCCAAAAAGGAAAATTGCCAATAATTGTGAGAAAGCTACTTTCCTGATAGAAAAAAAGCAATTTGAATCTATAACGCTAAAGGATAACATGGAATTAAAAATACACCTCGCTGGTTGTGCTGTGTGTAGAACCTACCAACATCAGAGTGTACTTATTAATAAAGTTACCCAACTCATTTTAAATGAGAAGTCTGTAGAAGCATCTACGCTGGATGAATCTGTAAAAATGAAAATGCAGCAGTCTATTGAGCGTTCATTAAAAAAATAATCAAATATTATTGTAAGGATTTCACCAACATCACTACTAAGTATTAAAGGGCATTGTTGCCCTGGTAAAATTTAAAGTGATGGAAAATAAAATTTCATTCAATGATAATCAAAATGTAAACAAGCTGGAAAGATATGGAGTTGCCATTACCCGTTATGGCCTCGCTATAGTGCTCATATGGATTGGGATTTTAAAATTCACTTCATTTGAAGCAGCAGGTATTAGTCCACTGGTACAAAATAATCCATTGCTAAGTTGGCTGTCTCCAACCCTTGGTATAAACGGAATGTCAAGATTCCTGGGTATTGTTGAAATTGGCGCAGGGTTATTGATATGTACGAGACCAGTTATGCCAAAAGTTTCTGCTTATGGCAGCTTCATAGCAACTGCAATCTTTATTATCACATTAACATTATTGTTTTCCACACCCGGAATTATACAAGCCGGTTATTCTTTTCCATTTATTTCTCCAATGCCCGGTCAATTTATTTTAAAGGACATTGTGTTGCTTGGTGCCTCTGTCTACACCGCCGGCGAGGCGCTGTGTCGTGAGAATGAATAAAATCTCTTTGGCATAAATATCAATAAATAAACAATCAATTTACATAACCAAAAAACACACAAAAATTATGAAAAATAAATTCAGCCTTTTAGGGGCAATAGCAATGAGCAGTATGATTACAATGTCAGGCTGCGTAAAGGACCATGATGGAAGCGGAGGAACCGGCAATAAAGTAAAGGGATATCTTTATACTACTACTAATGGTGAATCTTCCAATAAAGTAATTAAACTTACCCGCCATGAAAACGGTACACTTACAGATGAAGTTTCATATACTACTAACAGTAACGGAGGAGCGAACATTGCCGCAGGAGGTGATGCCCATGGAGACTTTGATGCACAGGGTGCGATACAAATCATCGATAATTATTTCCTGGCTGTAAATGCAGGTGGCAACGAGCTGTCTGTTTTTTCACTGGATAGAACAAATGGTAATCTCTCATTTAAAAATAATGTGAGTTCGGGTGGTACCAGG
The DNA here is from genome assembly GCA_039934735.1 of Ferruginibacter sp. Taxonomy (GTDB): domain Bacteria; phylum Bacteroidota; class Bacteroidia; order Chitinophagales; family Chitinophagaceae; genus Ferruginibacter. The sequence continues at coordinate 28,045 of JBDTLP010000054.1, forward strand.
CCTGTTAGTATTGCATATACTAAGAAAACAGGAAGTACGAATGAATATTGGATAGTAGTGGGTAATCAATGGAATAATCCCAATGTACAGAAGGATGGCGAAAATATAGAGCGATATCCTGATAATGCTTTTCACATGCAGGACCTAACGTTGACGGATGCAACAGATAATGAAAGGAATATTCAGCTATTTTCTTTCAACAGTAGCAATGGTAATCTTACCAATGTTGGACAATTGGATAATTATGTTAGAGAAAATGGCGGCCCTACAACGGTTAGCTTTAGCAGTGATGGAACAAAATTAGCGGTAAGCACCTGGGGGATTGCACATTTTGATACTCAGAATACTTCACTGGACGAACAACATCCCAGCCGTGTATTTGTATATGATTTTTCCAATGGCACTATTTCCGGTAAACGTTATTTTGAAGAATCTGGTATTGCAGGAACGATTGGATTTAGCTGGGATAAAACAAACAATTCAAAATTATATGTATCAAACTTTAATCTTATTCCTGCAAAACTAAACAACAGTGTCACGGTGTTAACTGATAATGGTTCTGCTGTTATTAAAACAGGAAATTTCAGCGCTACACCAACACCCGGCATCAATGAATCATGCTGGACAACATTAAGTCCTTCTGGCGACAAATTATATGTTGCAAGTTTCCAAACAAATCTGGTTAGTGCCTTTTCTGTAAATGCTGCTGGCTTAAGTTACACATCAAATGCTGTAAGAACTGATGCTGCACCGCATGGAGATTCAAAAGAACTTTGGGTTTCACCGGATAATAAATACGTTTATAATACAGGTGCCTTTCAATCATTTTCTATAAATCGTTTTGACATAAATGCCGGATCCATCACTTACAAAAAACAAAGTATTTTAAACAGTACTACAGATGGATTAGGTACACCGGGGAAATATAATTTTTTAGGTTTGATTGGATTTGATATACAATAAATTAATAATCGGAGGTTGATAGTTTTACATGGAAAGAGGTAGGAAAGTCCTGCCTCTTTTTTATTTTGACTTTCAGTTGTTTTTAAAAGACGAAATTTAAAACGGGTCATTTAAGATATATATACCATTTATAAATTTAAATAATAATGGAAATTATGGTGAAGGTTGACGGAATTTATGAATTTGATTGATAATTTTTACTTACTTAAATCTACAATATTCTGGTAAGTTGAAACAAATAAAATTTCAAAATTAAGTGTGTAATTTTCTAAATTTCCGGAGTAGGATAGCTTCATATGATAGTCCGAAAAAGAACAGATTTTAAGGAAAAGACGGATAGTTTTAATATGCTTTCTTTTATTTTTAAAAAAAAACTCCACTGCGAAAGCAGGGGAGTTTTATAGTCCTAAAACAAATCTAAAAATATCTACTGGTAAATGCACTTACTAATAAAAATGAAAACTAATCTTCAACGAACTGCATAATCTTAGAAGCATTATGAACCTAAAAGTTATATTGCACCTGTACGCCAATATTTCTTCCAGGTTCCCTTACATCTATTGATTTTATTAATGACAGGTGGTTAAAATATCCTTTGTTGAAAATATTTGTACAAAAAACAGTATAACCCCAATGTTGATTTTTACCCGCTACCGGCGTGGCTCCAATAAAAATATCAGCGAGGAAATATCCTTCCGTTGCAGTTTCAAATTGTGCAGTATGTTTTTGTTCACCGTAATAACTTAGTTGCAACGTAGCATACAATTGTTGTATCTTCTTAGGATTGTTTTTATAGGTGAATCCCGCAATCACTTTATTCGCTGGTATATAAGGCAGGTAACCGCCATTATTTTTTAGCTTACCAGCAATGATGCCCGCACGCAGGTAAGATTCAAACCATTTTAAGTTAACGGGGTGAATGTTTATGTTTGCTTCAACACCATTTATTAGTGCGTCATGTTGTGTCCAGCGATATACCCTCAAATCACCTGCGCTATCAGCAGTTGGAGTTATATAAATATAATTGCTGATTGAATTCATATATCCATTTACTGAGAAAGTAAATGATGTATTCCGGTATTCAATACCCGCATCTCCTTCTATATTTTTTTCTATCTTAAGGTTGTTGTCGCCAATTTCAAATCGGTAAGTACCCTCATGCTTTCCAAAAGCTGCTAGTTGCGCATAGTTCGGTGCTGCGTCGCCGTTAGCTACATTTAATTTGATACTCCAGTTTGTTATTGGGTGATAAACCAACCCTGCAGAAAAAGAATAAGGGCTGTAATTTCTTTTAATGTTTTGTCCGGGTGCAGGTAAGCCAGGTTCTACTTCGCCATTATCTCTTTTTGGTAAACTGGTTGTCATATTAACCTGCTGTATATCTATGCGCATACCATATAAAAAATTCCATTTTTTCAGATCGGTACCGCCTATAAGGAAAAGGCCAGCCGTACTTACATCTGCATTGGGCACCAATACAAAATTTCCGAAATTTTTATTAACCTGGTAAAAGCCCTGTACACCGGCAGTTAACTTCATTGGTTTGTTTGCATTGCTATGCCATTGCAGGTCACCTGTAATTGTTTGCAGGTTCAACCCAACACCAAGAAATTTAGATTTAGGAAGTGAATCGGGTTCAAATTCATTTCGTTTGTTATATTGATATCCTGCATTAAAGATAATTTCCGAGCTGCCTGTTTTAAAACGGTTTTCGAGACTCAGCACATGGGTAGTAACATCCTGGTAAGGCGCTTCCATTTCATAGTCTCTCTCTTCTTCTTTTTTTGTGCTGTCTGCAGAATTTGCTGATTCATCTTCAATGATCCCCAGCTGTTGTTTGTATAAATTATAGGTAAGGCGATGATCAGCTTTACCTGTTTTTATCCCGATCATTCCTTTAAAAGCAATGCTGTTGTATTTTGAATTCCCGGCAAGTGGTTTGTCCTCTTCTGCTTCGGCGGGCTTCTTATCTTCCTCTTCGCCTTGCACATAATTCGCATGCATTTGAAAAGCTGCATTGGCAGAATAATATAGCAGGTGCTTGTTGCCGTTAGATGCGTTGCTGTTTTTTGTATTGCCTGATAAATGGGAGCCTTTATAACCTGCATTGATATTTCCTCCCAGGCTGTTTCCAAAAAAATCAAGACGAACAAATCCCTTATTTTTTTCTCCGTAAACCGGTACTGTTTCTTCCAGGATCATCGCACCGCCAAGTGTATTCGGTCCATAAATGAGTGCTGCAGGGCCATTGATAATTTCAACCTGGTCAAATCCATTTTCAGAGATACCGATATCATGCCAGTCATCCCATGTTTGGTTGTCAATACGTGTACCACTCGCAAATAATTGTATATGATTAAAAGAGAGTCCACGAATGACGGGTTTATTAATGCCTGCTCCTGAAGATATCCTGCTTACAGAAGGCAACTGCGCTAATTGAATCATCATTTGCGGAGACGGGGTAGTTTGCAAAGATTTTAAATTTACCCGCTGAACCTGGTAAGGAATATTTACCAACGCTTTTTTGCCCAATGCCACGATCATTACAGTATCCAGGTCCAGGTATTTTTGCGCATTATTTTGTTGTGCGGTTGTATTGAATGCAATGAACATAAGCATCAATAAAAATATATTTTTCATTGTAATTTTTTATAACAGTGAGTGTACATAATAATCTTATGTATCAAATGAAGAGGACAAAATAAAAAAACTATAGATATTCAGGAGGAGGATTTATACAGCCGGGAAAATATTCAGAATAATTATTATCAATGATGCCCCGGTAGTTTTTCTTACTGACAGCAATCTCAAAATGGTTTGTAATTGGTGGCTTTGAAAAGAAGAATACAAAAAAAGCATTCCGGTTAACTGAATTTGTTGTGGAGGCTGTCCCGGGATATTTTTGCAATTGTTTGCCCAGTTGATCAAAGTGATGATCCGATTGAGTTTCTGCAAAATCATATTCAAGAGACAATGTTATTTTATTGCCTTTAATAACAGATCGCTCAATATCATAGCGCATTCCATCAATTACGATTTCATCGTCTTCACTTTGTAATTTTTGAAATTCGCTTCTGTCGAAAGTTATCGTTATTATTTTATTTTGATTTCCAGTCCATGCATGCTTTATTTCATGTATTGTTTCAAACCAGGCATGTGATAAGGGCTTGTATAAATACCAGCACAGTGATAATAACTGGGTAAGCAGGAAAACAGTAAGCAATAGTTTGGCTGATATATTTTTCATGAGTTTATATTCATGACATCAATTTTATTTTCGAATCTATGGTAATTAAAACCTCGCACTTTATTCACCAGGAATTATGAGTAGTTATTTTATCAATTACGTTGAATCTTTCTCACAAATACGCTTTGCTCTGTAAACAGCTTCATTTCATATACGCCTGCTGCAAGTGTGCTTATGTTAATTTCATTTTTTAAGGACAAATCACTAATTGTTCTTTCCATTACCAATGCACCAATTGAATTATATAGTTTCATCCTGGCTGTTCCTTTGATATCGCCTGAAGTGATATAAATAATTCCATTTGAAGGAATGGGAAATACCTGTACACCTGTAATTGTATTTACCGGCGCAACAGGAATGCCTATTGCAGCAGATAAGCCATTACAACCATTTGCATCAACTACCGATACCGTATAGTTGCCATCCTGGATCGCATTATACGTTTGTTGCGTAGCATTTGCAATTGGGTTATTATTTAAGAACCATTGGTAGGTTGCAGCATTTATATTACATGTAAGTAATCTGTCTGCTGCTGAAATAACAGGTAGCGGATTGGCAAACACAGTGATATATCCAGTTTTAGTTTTTACCTG
>JBDTLP010000055.1:0-32285 GCA_039934735.1 Ferruginibacter sp.
TTGCCTGTCCCATTTTGTTGCCAGTAAAGTAGATGCAGCCAGTGATTCCAGCATCGGCGCTTTACCTGGAATTTTTCGATAGCCATGTTTGGATAATGTTTCACCTGTTGTATCTAAAAAAATTTCTGCCACATCTTCCTTCCAATACAAATGAACAACTACGGCATTTAATTCCGGGCCCGAATCAGGACGGCTTCCTGTTTTTTCACGAAACCTGTCTGCGATCGCATCTTTTACTTTTACGTTTGCAAATAAATTATTGGTAATCGTTTCATTGCTCACATTGCTGCTGATGGAAAAATATCCATCGGCAGGAATTAGTTTTTCCCATTCTACATCAAACAATACTTTATAAAGATCATTGGCATTAAACGCCCTGAATTCTTTTAATGAATACAATACCTGGCTTGCACATCGAAGATTGAGATTAAGTTTTATACAATCATGCAAATTGCCAAATAACTCTACGCCAGTTTTAAAAATACGTACAGGTTTAAATCCAAGTTCGATAATCTCCTGCTGAAGATAGGGTGATAAACGATTGGGACAGGTGACGATGATGCGGCTGTTGGTGGAGAATGGAGTCATAGTCGCAAAAATAGTGAATGGTGAATAGTGTATGCTGAAAACTTTGGAATGGAAATCAGATTTCAGAAATCCTATATCAGCTGTTTCATAGCAAGCTAATATTTTATGAAATGGCAACTTTTTAAGATAACATCTGATTTCTGATTTCTGACAGCTGACTTCGGATTTCTTCTTACATTGTGGAATGGATATGAACAAAGAAATTCGTCTTGCAGTATTGATTGATGCCGACAACGTTCCATACAGCAACGTAAAAGGTGTAATGGAAGAGATTGCCAAATACGGCACGCCTACTTTTAAAAGAATTTATGGCGATTGGACAAAGCCTACTGTATCCGGCTGGAAAAATGTATTGCTTGAAAATGCGATCACCCCCATTCAGCAATACAGTTATACCAGTGGAAAAAATTCAAGCGATTCTGCATTGATCATTGATGCCATGGATATTTTATACTCAGGAAAAGTAGATGGCTTTTGTATTGTTTCCAGCGACAGTGATTTTACCAGGCTTGCAACAAGACTAAGAGAAGCAGGTATGAAAGTATTTGGCATCGGCCAAAAGAAAACACCCAATCCTTTTATTGTTGCCTGCGATAAATTTATTTACATGGAGATCATTCCCATGGTAGAAGCACAGGAATCAAACGATATAAAACCTGCTGTTGCAAAACAAAAAACAAAAGCTACTGCAACTAAGAATGATACCCCAACAGTTGTAGCAACAACACTCGATAAAGTAAGTAAGGGAACCATCAAACTTATTAAAACAACCATCAATGATCTTGCTGATGAAAATGGATGGGCATTTTTAGGAGATGTTGGAAATTTAATTTTAAAAAAGCAGCCAAACTTTGATCCACGTAATTATGGTTTTTTAAAACTCACTCCATTAATAAAATCTTTACCCCAGTTTGAAATTGATAAAAGAGAAACGGATAAGGCGGGTATTAAATTGGTTTATATAAGGAATAAGGAGGCTTAGGCTATTTTGATTGATTGGCACGGTAATTAAACACAGTTTGTTCCAATTCAGTTAAACAATGATGTTATCGTTTCTGTATTTTATAATAACGAACAATAGCATTCAGCTGTTCTTTAATAAAAAACAAGACAATATTCGTTTAACACTTTTTAGAGCAAGTGAGCAGTTGATAAGATCAGCCACTTCTGCAAATAATATTACCACTTATGCATTTGAATTACCGCCACTTGCTACAGGCGTTTACATGTTACAGTTAATAAATAAAAAAATGGCTTATTCAAAAAAGATATTTATAGCTGCTAGCTATTAGTTGTTTTTTAGAACAACAAACTCTTACTGAATCAAAATTCCAATCTAACCGACTTTGATTAACTAAAAAAAACTTAATGCCTGCAGGCAACTTATAGCTTTTTGCTTACGGCTAATAGCTTAATACTGTCATTCCCGTGTACCCACTAAAATTCTATAAAAAATATAACCGCCAAAAGGGTATTCTTCGTATATTACAATAGCAAGCCTTTGACCCCCACAATTTTTTTATTTCGTATTATATAAAAACTAACTGATGAACAGGTCAAAGTGTATATTATATATTACTATTGCGGTTGCAGTAGCAATATTTTCAAATACTGCAGGATTCTCGCAGTCTTACAAAAATTTTTCCAGTTTTGCGGGTGGGTCTGATGTGGATAATGTCACCGTAATGAAAGTAGATAATGGTGAAACTTATGTGGTAGGAACAACCCTCTCGGCCAATTTTCCGGTTACAAACGGCAGTACCTACAAGGGCAATGGTGACCTTACGATTACGAAATATAGTACCAATGGCACTGTACTTTATGCCACTTATTTAGGTGGCAGGGGAAACGAAACGCTTACCGCATGGCAGGAAATAAATGGAGAAGTCTTTTTAACCGGTTATACAGATTCCATCAATTTTCCTGTTACAAATGGCTCCGTATTTCATGGAGGAAGAGATGCTTTTGTTACAAAACTAACTACAACTGGTGCTATTGCTTTTTCAACTTACCTGGGAGGATCGGGCGGTGATGCTCCTACTGGTGCTTTACAAATAAATGGTAATGAAATATTGGTCACAGGTAATACCAGTTCAATAAACTTCCCTGTAACAAATGGATCTGTTTACCAAGGGGGAGTGAGTGACATTTTTGTAACAAAGCTGAATGCAACAGATGGATCTATTATACTATCGGCAATGTTTGGAGGAGATAAACAGGATTTTCTTTATAGAACAGCATTTGAAAACGGAAACATCTACCTGGCAGGAACGACTTTTTCTACAAATATTCCTGTTACCATTGGAAGCTATAATAATGATGCTGCAGAAAATGGATTTATAATAAAAGTAAACGGAGCTGATTTTAGCACAAGCTATGCAAGATACCTTGGAGGTACCAAAGGAGATTTTCTAACCACATGCAAGGTTGTAAACGGAATTTTAAATGTTGCGGGATATACATATTCATTGAATTTTCCTACTACGAATGGCAGCACAACATCTGGCCTTCTTGGTGATTATGTTGATGGGTATTATACCAGGTTAGATACAGATGGAAACATTCTTTTCTCTACTTACCTCGCCACAATAGATCTTGATTTCATTGATAACATGATCATTTCAAACAATGATATTTATCTTACCGGAACAGTAAGGAGCACTACGCCCGGAGATTTATATGCCCGCATTTTTAAACTCAATACAAGCGGCAGTTTTATCTATCAGAAAAAATTCAGCCTCGGCTTTAATACACCTAACGCAATATCATATGAAGTATTTAATGGTGACCTTTATTTTTCAGGTACGACTTCCAGTGTTGACTTTACGGTAAATAACGGTAGCCAGTTTTATGGCCCCAGCAGCGGCTTTTTTACACATCTCGATCCAAATGGCAATGTTATTTACTCAACTTTTTTAGGTAAGATGAATTCCATTTTACCTATGAAGATCTCCAATAATAAATTTTACCTGTTAGGCAATACAGATCTTTCAAGTTTCCCGGTAACTGACCAGAGTGTGATTTCAGGAGGTAACGATAATATCCTGATCATAAAAAATAATGATGGTACCGATTTTTTTAGCGGTTATGTTGGTGGAAGCAGTAATGATCTTGCAGCCGCATTACAGGTGGATGGAGATGCCGCTTTTTTTGCAGGAAAAACAAGTTCAGTCGATTATCCTGTTACCAATAATGTATTATATAAAGCCAACATTGACCAGTTTGTGACCAATGTTTCTTTTTGCCCAAACAATTATTTTTATGCAAACGATACACTATCACCAAAAATTCAAACTGCCTGTAAGTTTGGCCTTGGTCAAAAAATAACAGGCATAGATATCAGTGTGCCATCGGATAGTTTGCCACCCATTCATCTTAATGGAACCATCGTTCCACAAGCGCCAATAGAAGCTGTGTATCAATGGCAAAGTGCCAATGCAGCAACGGGCCCATGGACGAATATTGCGAATGCAATTTTTAAAGATTATACACCTGTTCTCGGCCCGTCGGATCGATATTACAGAAGGTTGGCTTTTACATTTTTTGAATGCGGTAGTGTACTAATACATACAAGTGATACAGCTATTGTTATAGCAAATCTTTTAACAGCACCCACCATTAATACAAACGGGCCATTCATTACATGTCCCGGAAGCCCTGTTACCATTGGAGGATCACCAACAGCAACAGGCGGCAACCCTCCATATACAAATTACTCATGGGATATGGGTGCCGCCCCGGTAGCAAACCCAACGGTAACACCTAACGTTAATACTATATTTACTTTAGTGGTAACAGATGCAATGGGTTGTCAGCAAGTTGGACAATCAATCGTACTTACTTATCGTGCTGATGCAGGGCCCGACAAAAGTGCCTGCGGTGGAAATGCTGTTCAGATTGGAGGCTCCCCTATTCCGGGCTTGCCTGGCGTTGTGTATGCATGGCAACCTCCAACAGGACTAACGGCAACGGACATATCCCAACCATTTGCGAACCCGGTTATTATTACTGATTATGAACTTACACTCACAGTTCCCAAATCGGGCGGTGGAACATGTACAACAAAAGACACAGTAAAAGTAACACCGGTTGCAGCACCAGTAACTGCAAACATTGCAGGGCCCGATAAAGTTGTTTGTTTTATGGATAGCGCTTTTGTCGGAGCAAATCCAGAGGCCGGTTTCACGTATGTGTGGAGCCCCGGAAGTTATCTAACCAGTAACACGCATTCTACTGCTTACTATTATTCAGGTAATATTGTAATGCCAGTTCCAAACCCTGCGGTTCTACATGTTACGGCACAAAAAGATGGTTGTTCATTCCCGGATGAAACCATTGTATCAACAATAGAAGCAAGAGCCGGCCTTGATGGTTGTGGGCCAAGGATCATTGGTATGCCGGACCGTACACCCAATATCAATGAAACTTATGCATGGACAATCATCTCAGGACCGGGAGGTTTTGTTGGGCCAACTAATTTACCACAGGTAGCTGTAACCGCTTCTGTTGGAGCACCAACTGTTTATGGTCTAACGGTAACCTATAATGGCTGGACTTGTTCCGACCAGGTAACAGTTCCGGATTTCTGTATCAATTGTGACGTTATCATAACGGTAGATGCGCAGTATGCCTGCGCAAGCTTTGATGTAAATGGAGGAGATGTTTCACTGATCGCACATTCAGGTAATCCAAATGCTGTTTTTTCCTGGGAACCACAGGTTGGTTTAACCAACTATTTAGGAAGTGTTACTCACCTGGTAGATAATGTTCCAAGAGTATATACAGTTACCGCTACTGATGCAAATGATACTTCTATACATTGTGTCTACAGTATATTCGTAAACAATCCGGCATTTTCAAAACCCGTATTTCCGGCGAATGATACAGTTACCTGTGCGGGCCAGCCAGTTACCATCGGCGCTGCACCTGTTGCAGGATATATTTATCAATGGACAGGAAGCGGATTATCAAGTAATTTAATCAGCAATCCTGTTGCAACGATATTAACACAAACATTATATCCGATAAAAATAACGGATGCGAATGGCTGCCAGTTAACCGATAGTGTTTTAGTACGCGTAGAAAATGTACAGGTTAATGCAGGCGCAGATTGGATAATCTGTAGCAGTGGAATCATTACATTAGGCGGAACAATCGCACAACCCAATACCAGTTATTTATGGGAACCGCAGGCATCACCATGGCAAAATGGTACAAATCAGTTCTCTGCTCAACCGCAGGTTTTTATTGCTACTAACGTTGATTTTATATTAACGGGCACAACAACTGCAGGATGTATTTCAAAAGATACCGTGCATGTAGTGATTGATAATACGCCCGATCTGCCAGCTGCACCTGATAAATTTACGTGCAAGGGGATCCCGGTGTTGATTGGAAATCCTGCCATACCGGGTGTTACTTATCAATGGTCGCCAACAACAGGATTAAACAATGCTACCATTGCACAACCACTTGCAAATCCTGCTGTCACTACAACTTATTCGGTAATTGCTACGTTCCCCGGATCATGCGGATCAACAGGTTCTGATGATGTAACCGTAACCGTTGGTAATGCCTTTTTTAGCATGCCTGATATAACTTTCTGTCCTGTAAACGGACCATTCGCTTTGGGAAATGCAGCGCCACCAAATATGACCGCATACAATTGGCAACCTCAGCAATTGGTAACTGATCACCTGATCGCAAATCCAAGTACACTCAACCCACCACCAGGTACAACAACACAATTTACTTTGCAGGTAACTAACGCAGACGGTTGCCAGTACAGGGATACTATTCTTATCATTCCCGCAACCACGGCACCCAATGCAGGGCCTGATAAAACAATTTGTAAGGATCAAACCACAACAATTGGAAGTGCTGCCAATGTCACTGGCCCGGGCATTTCTTATAGCTGGAGCCCAATTACAAACCTGAGTGATCCTACCAGTCCTAACCCGGTATTCACGGGTACTGTTGGTGGAATATTTTCATATACCCTTACAAAAACAGATAATAATTTTTCATGTACCATAACAGATATTGTAATTATAAGAGTGATCGACTCATTGTTACCAACAATGAATCCTCAAACTATTTGTCAGAACAGTTGTGTACAGATCGGTACAACTCCTATTCCTGGTTTGCAATATGAATGGACACCTGCTACTGGTTTATCAAATCCAAATATTGCCAACCCAATTTTGTGCATAGATTCTGTTGCAGCAACTTATCTACTGTCAGTAACGGATCTTGTCCATGCATGTACCGTTTCAGCCAATGTTGTAATTGGAGTACTTCCATTACCTGCTGCACAAATATCAATACCCGATGTTATTGCTTGCCTTGGAGATAGTGATGTTATCTTCAATCCTATAATAACTCCACCGGGCAACTACTCATATATATGGTCACCCAATAATGGTACACTCAATAATATATATATACTCACCCCGGAAGTAACGACTATGAATAGTGGCACTACGCTATATACATTGCAGATAACAGACAATGTTACCAAGTGCAGAAATACTGATGTTGGAAATCTTATCGTAAATATTTGCCCAACACTTTCTGTAGTGGGAGATTATGTGTGGTACGATACCAATGGAGATGGTTTACAGGATGCAAATGAATTAGGCGTAAGTGGTATGAAAGTAGACCTATACAATAGCGTTTCCTTCCATGTAGGTTCCAGGGTTACTGATACTAATGGATATTACCTTTTCACGGATGTTGATCCAGGCACTGGCTACTATATAACATTCACAAAGCCCGACGGATTTATATTCACGACACGATTCGTTGGTGGTATCAATGCAATTAATAATAGTAAAGCTGATTCAGCCGGAAGAAGCAATGATTTCAATGTACCACCAGGAACAAGCGTTTTGAATGTAGATGCGGGATTAAAAGTATGCGGCAATGTTCCGGTAACACTGCTTGGATTTAATGCTGTACTGCACAACAGGGAAGTATTAACAAACTGGCAAACAACTGCTGAATACAATAATGATTATTTCATCGTGGAAAGAAGCAATGATGCAATCCATTTTATACCTATCGGGCAAGTTGATGGAAATGGAACTACGTCAATACCCCATAATTATTCTTTAATTGACCCACATCCATTTACCGGTATAAATTATTATAGATTGAGGCAGGTTGATTTTGATGGCCACTATACTTATTCAAACGTTGTAGCAATCAACTTAAACAATGATGAAATTGCTACCGCATACTATAATAATCTAAACAATTCGATACAGGTAATCTTTAATGGCCAACAGGATAATGTGTATATAAAACTTTATGCAGACAATGGGCAATTGGTAAAATCAATATCCACTGCTAATAACATAACTTCTTATACCTTACAATTACCTCCGCTTTCAAGTGGTGTGTATATGTTGCAGGTGATGAATAAAAATATAAGGTTTGCGAAAAAGATATTTGTAAGAAGAAGCAATTAGCTGTAAGCATCGAGCTATAAGTCGGATTTGCCTAAATGGAAGTTCAACTTATAGCTTGCAACTTATAGCTAACAGCTATTGCTGCAACAATGCAACGCACTTCTTCAAACTATCTTTCCACGCAGGAATAGAAACATTAAATGTTTGCTGAATTTTTTTTGTATCGAGCACAGAATAATGTGGCCGTTTTGCAGGCGTTGGATATGAAGCTGTATCAATAGGATTTACAATACAATTACTATTCGTTAGCTTTTTTATTTCCAATGCAAAATCATACCAGCTGATGATACCCTCATTGCAGTAATTATAAATTCCAGGAGTGATTTCGTTATTTGAAGAGATGATCGTAAGAATTGCTTCTGCAAGATCTGCAGCATAAGTAGGACTTCCATACTGATCATTTACTACGCCAATACTTTCTTTTTCTTTCATCAGCCGCAACATTGTTTTTACAAAGTTTTTTCCATAACTGCTGTAAACCCATGATGTGCGTAAAACAATTGACTGGTCATTATTTTTAAAAACCTCCGTCTCGCCCTTCAGTTTTGAAGCCCCATAAATTCCCATTGGATTTGTTTGATCTGATTCTTTATAAGGAACAATTCCGTTCCCATCAAAAACATAATCAGTAGAAACATGAATGAATTGTGTATGGTATTTTTTACAAACAGCTGCAAGATATCCTGCGGCTTTTGCATTTACATCATAGGCGAGTTCCTTTTCTGTTTCTGCCTTATCTACTGCAGTATAAGCAGCACAATTAATACAATGCGTGAATGAGTGTTTACTAAAATAGTTCTCTATAGCTGCTGTGTTTGTAATTGACAATTCATCTTTACCAACAAAAAAAAACGCGTCAGTGGTATTTTTTTCTGCAAGTTTTCTAAACTCCGTACCCAACTGGCCATTGGCACCTGTAACTAAAATATTTTTTTTATTGCGCAATGTGAATGCATTGATTAGGAATGAAATTCAAAATTATTTTTACAGTCTTCAAATAAAGGCTGTTTAAGATCTTTTTCAGAAATGATCCTTTTCTCAACTGGTATCATCCAATCGATGTTCAGTTTTTTATCGTCCAATGCTATTCCTGCCTCTGCTTCCCTGTTATAAAAAGTATCACATTTATAAAACACCTCTGCCCTTTCACTTAACACTGCATAACCATGCGCAAATCCATGTGGTATTAAAAGTTGTAATTTATTTTTAGCAGATAATTCTATGCTGAATGATTTTCCAAATGTTGGAGAGCCTTTCCTGATGTCAACAACAACATCCAATATAATACCGCTTAATACCCGTACAAATTTTGTTTGAGCGTATGGATTAAGCTGATAGTGTAACCCCCGTATCACGCCATAAGAAGATTGTGCCTGGTTATCCTGCACAAATTTAATGTTGACTGCAGCAGCGATGCAGGTATTTTCATTATAGCTTTCAAAAAAATAACCGCGGCTATCTTCCAGCACAATTGGTTCAAAAATTAATAGACCGGGAAAACCTGTTTCTTTAAATGGCATTTCTGAATTTAGAATTATGAATTATGAATTATGAATTGAGAACCAGGAATTATGTAACAAGCTTTTTTTATCGCAAACAAATTCATAATTCTCCATTCATAATTCTCAATTCTATTTACTGTAAAAATTTTTAAAATATTCAATCGTATCAGTTAACCCTTCCTGAAATTTCCTTACAGGTGTATAACCCAACATATCTTTTGCCAATGAAATATCTGCTAAAGAATTCCTGATATCACCTGCTCTTGGCTCACGGTATGTTGCAGGCCAATCGCTGTTCAAATTTGTTTGACAGGCATTGTATAAATAATTCACTGAAAAATATTCACCCACTGCAACATTGTATGCCTTATTAAATGCTGATTCATTTTCAGCAAGCATTCCTTTAATATTTACCTGTACCGCGTTGTCAATAAAAGTAAAATCCCTTGTCTGTTCACCATCGCCATTTATATATACAGATGTTTTATTGATGATTCCTTTTACAAATAAAGGAATCACTGCTGCATAAGCTCCATCAGGATCCTGTCGCGGACCAAAAATATTAAAGTAACGAAAGCCAATTATTTTTAAACCATATACATCAGCAAAAACCTGTGCATACAATTCATTTGTTTTTTTTGTTGCTGCATAAGGCGAAAGACAATTACCAATTCTGCTTTCCACTTTTGGCAAAGTTGGTTCGTCGCCATATACTGAAGAAGATGATGCATAGACAAAACTTTTCACTTTTTTATCTACAGCCGCTTTCAGCATGTTTACAAAACCATTTACATTCACCTCGTTAAAATACAATGGTTCTTTTATTGAACGTGGTACAGATCCCAATGCTGCCTGGTGGCTCACATAATCAATTCCATCACATGCCATTAAACAGGTTGCTGCATCCCTGATATCTCCTTTCATAAATTCAAAAGCAGGATATTTTTTTAAGATGGCGAGATTGGTTTCAAAACCATTTACCATATTATCAAGCACACGCACTTTTTTTGCACCATGTTTTAATAAATATTCTGCAATATGGCTACCTATAAATCCTGCACCCCCGGTAACGAGGAAACAATCAGCACTAATGTCTTTTGTATGAAAAATATTTTCCAATGCGTTATATTTTTTGCTATCAGATTTCAGAGATCAGAAATCATCTTAGACTTTATTTTTATCAAATCATAAATCCTACATCATATATCTTACATTTTACAGGCTCCAATACACCCTACCCTTCACTTCATTCCTATATGTACCTTTAAGATCAGCTATCAACCCATGCTCTTTTGTTATTGAAGTAAAATAAGCGTCATTTAATTTCTTATAATCGTTATGAGGCACCGTTATAATAACAGCATCATAATCTTTACTTAATTCATCAACCAACCCAAATCCATATTCATGCTTTAGTTCATCACTGTCTGCATGAGGATCTGTAACTTCAACATTGAGTGAATATGATTTTAGTTCTTTAACTACATCTGCAACTTTACTGTTACGGATATCAGTTACATTTTCTTTGAATGTAGCACCCATTACCAGCACTTTTGCATTCTTCACATTTCCATCATTCTGGATAATATGACGCAACACTTTTTTTGCAACATATCCCGCCATGCCATCATTTATATTTCTTCCTGCAAGAATCACCTGGCTATCGTAACCAAGCTTCTGTGATTTATAAGTAAGATAATAAGGATCCACGCCAATGCAATGCCCACCTACAAGCCCTGGCTGAAACTTTAAAAAATTCCATTTTGTTCCTGCAGCTTCCAATACTTCAAAAGTATTGATGTTCATCCTGTCGAAAATAATAGAGAGTTCATTCATCAAAGCAATATTAAGATCACGCTGTGTGTTCTCTATGATCTTGGCAGCTTCTGCAACTTTTATTGATGAAGCACGATGAACACCTGCTTTAACAACCAACTCATATACTTTAGCAATTGTATCTAAGCTTTCATTGCAACAACCACTCACTACTTTAATAATGGTACTAATGGTATGTTCTTTATCTCCCGGGTTTATTCTTTCCGGTGAATAACCGATCTTATAATCTTCCACCATTTTCAATGATGAGAATTTTTCTATGATGGGTACACAATCTTCTTCGGTACAACCAGGATAAACAGTACTTTCAAAAACAACATAGTCTCCTTTCTTAATAACCTTGCCCACCGTTTCGCTCGCTCTTTGTACCGGAACAAGATCAGGTACATTGTGTTCATCAACAGGAGTTGGAACAGCAACTATGAAAAAGTTTGCGTTACGCAATACTTCAAGTTCATTGGTGAATGTAATATCGCAACCTTCAAATGCAGACGCTTCAAGTTCCTGACTTGGATCAATATTATTGCGCATCATTTCAACACGCTGTGCATTAATATCAAACCCGATCACTTTTATTTTTTTAGCAAATTCCAGTGCAATAGGCAAGCCTACATAACCTAAACCAATAACTGCTAAAGTTTTTTTCTTTTCCAATAGATCCTGGTACATCATTCCTTTTAGTTTTTTATTCGTTGATAGTTTGTGTATGGATATCAGATTTCAGCAATCAGATATCAGCTGTTTAAATTATTTTTATACGTTACATTTTTCACCCATTCACCCATTCACCCATTCACCCATTCACGATTGCCGATTACCGCTCTCAAATTCCTTCGGTAGCTTATACAATTCTTCCTTCGGTAAATTTTTAAAATATTCGTATGTTATTTTAAGTCCTTCTGCCCTTGACATTTTTGGTTCCCAACCAAGTATTTCTTTTGCTTTTAAAATATCTGGTTGTCGTTGTTTTGGATCGTCTACGGGTAAAGGTTTGTACACAATTTTTTGTTTGGTGCCGGTAAGTTTAATGATCTCTTCTGCAAAATCTTTTAAAGATATCTCATCCGGGTTGCCAATGTTTACAGGCATTGCATAATCACTCATCAGTAATTTATATATTCCATCAACAAGATCATCAACAAAACAAAAACTTCTTGTCTGGCTTCCATCTCCAAAAACAGTAAGATCCTCTCCTCTTAAAGCCTGGCCGATAAATGCTGGTAAAGCACGGCCATCATTCAGTCGCATTCGTGGGCCATAAGTATTAAATATGCGAACAATCCTTGTTTCCACATTATGAAAAGTATGATAAGCCATAGTGATCGCTTCCTGGAAACGTTTGGCCTCATCGTACACACCACGTGGGCCAACAGGATTTACATTGCCCCAGTATTCTTCATTTTGTGGATGAACCAATGGATCACCATACACTTCGCTGGTACTGGCTACTAAAATGCGGGCTTTTTTTGCAAGTGCCAATCCAAGGCAATTATGTGTTCCAAGTGATCCAACCTTTAATGTCTGAATGGGGATTTTTAAATAATCAATCGGGCTTGCAGGAGAAGCAAAGTGTAAAATATAATCAAGCTTGCCCGTTACATGAATAAATTTTGAAACATCATTATGATAAAATTCAAACTGTTTTAATTTAAAAAGATGTTCAATATTTTTCAGATCGCCGGTAATTAAATTATCCATGCCAATTACATCATAGCCCTCACGTATAAAACGATCACATAAATGCGAACCTAAAAAACCTGCAGCTCCTGTAATTAAAACTCTTTTTGTAGACACAGAAATTATTTATGATGTTTGATATCAGATTTCAGAAATCAGATTTCAGCTTGTTTATTAAAATTAAAACACTTTGCATTTTCACCATTCACCATTGACCATTCACTTATCAACCGCTGTCGGGGTTTGCAACTGCCGACAGGGTTTGCAGATTCACGATTGCCGGTTGCCGATTGCCCTTCTCCCCACACTCTCATAATGAAATCCAATCTGATTCATTTGTTCAAGATCAAAAAGATTTCTTCCGTCGAAGATGATCTTGTTTTTTGCAAGTGAAGCAATCTTATCAAAATCAGGTGTTCTGAATTCATTCCATTCTGTAGCAATGATCAATGCATCTGCATTTTTTAAAGCATCATATTGATTGTCGGCAAAGTTGATACGGCTGCCCAACAATTCTTTTGCATTATTCATCGCTTCCGGGTCAAACGCAGTTACAGTAGCTCCTTCTTCCAGCAATGCCTCTATCATATAAAATGCAGGCGCTTCTCTTATATCATCTGTATTTGGTTTAAATGCAAGACCCCACAAAGCAAAATGGCTTCCTTTTATATTTCCATTAAAACATGCTTTTATTTTCGCCATCAAATGCAATTTTTGTTTTGCATTTACATCCATAACGGCATTTAGTATTTTAAAATCATAGTCAACTGCCGAAGCAGATTTTGTCAATGCCTGAACATCTTTTGGAAAACAACTTCCGCCATAACCAATTCCAGGAAATAAAAAACGTTTACCGATGCGATCATCACTTCCAATACCTCGACGGATCATATCAACATCAGCACCCATTTTTTCGCAAAGCTGTGCAATTTCATTCATGAAACTGATCTTCACTGCAAGAAAAGAATTGGCTGCATATTTTGTAAGTTCGGCTGATTTCTCATCCATAAAAATAATTGGATTTCCCTGGCGCACAAATGGAGCATAAAGATCATTCATGGCTTTTATGGCTCGTTCAGATGTGGTACCAATTACTACCCGATCAGGTTTCATAAAATCATCTACGGCTACGCCTTCCCGTAAAAACTCAGGATTGCTTACCACATCAAAATCAACTTTGGCATTTTTAGCAATGGCTTCTTTTACTTTTTCAGCAGTCCCTACAGGAACTGTGCTCTTATCTATAATAACTTTATATTCTTTAAGGATTTTCCCAAGATTGTCTGCAACACCTAAAATATATTTCAGATCAGCACTGCCATCTTCACCCGGCGGTGTTGGCAAAGCCAAAAAAACAACACGTGCATCTTCAACTGCCGATTCCAGTGATGTTGTAAAATGAAGCCTTCCTTCTTTTTGATTTCTTAAAAATAATTTTTCAAGGCCGGGTTCAAAGATTGTAATTTGTCCCGATGATAATTTATCAATCTTAATTTTATCAATATCTACACAGGTAACTGTATTACCCGTTTCTGCAAAACATGTTCCTGTAACCAAACCAACATACCCTGTACCTATTACTGCAATCTTCATATATGCTAAGAAATTTTTTCTTATTATTTGTTTACAAATTCCAAAACCTGTGACACAATAAATTGTTGTTGTACTTCATCCAATTCTGTATGAATAGGCAATGATATTACTCTTTCGGTAAGCCAGTCTGTAACTGGTAAATTATAATTGCTGCCACCAAATGCATCAAACATTTTCTGACGATGTGCAGGCACCGGGTAATAGATCATGGATGGAACGCCTTTATCTGCAAGAAATTGATGAAGTGCATCCCTATCAATATCGTGTAAGATCAATGTGTATTGATGAAAAACATGCTTGTTGTTTTTATCACGATAAGGCGTTTCAATTTTTTTATTATTTGCAAATGCCTTGTCATAAAAATCAGCTGCTTTAATACGTGCAGCAATATATTCGTCCAAGTGAGTAAGTTTGATATTTAATATAGCAGCCTGCATCGCATCCAATCTAGAATTACATCCAACCACATCATGATAATATCTTTTGCTTTGACCATGCGATGCGATCATCCTCATTTGGTTGGCAAGATGATCATCATCTGTAAACATAGCACCGCCATCGCCAAATGCACCAAGATTTTTAGAAGGATAAAATGAAGTACACCCGATGTGCCCGATACTACCCGTTTTCTTTATGGTGCCATCACTAAATGTATAATCATTGCCAATAGCCTGGGCATTATCTTCAATTACGAAAAGATTGTGCTTTTTAGCAAGCTCCATGATGGCTTCCATATTAGCCGCATGGCCATATAGATGAACGGGTACTATTGCCTTTGTTTTTGGCGTAATTGCTTTTTCGATCACAGCGGGATCTATGCAGAACGTTTTTTTATCAACCTCAACAAAAATGGGTTTTATATGCA
This sequence comes from Ferruginibacter sp., assembly GCA_039934735.1. Classification (GTDB taxonomy): domain Bacteria; phylum Bacteroidota; class Bacteroidia; order Chitinophagales; family Chitinophagaceae; genus Ferruginibacter. The sequence goes on from JBDTLP010000055.1 coordinate 15,534, forward strand.
ATAGAGCGGCTACTTCCACGGTAGCGATATAGGTAAACGAAGGTGTTATTACCTCATCGCCCGGCTCGAGGCCAAGTGCCATCATGGCAATTTGCAAAGCATCGGTACCATTTGCACATGGTATCACATGCTTGCTGCCATGGTATTTTGCAAGCCCGTCAGCAAAGGAACTCACTTCTTTTCCACCTATAAACTGGGAGCTTTCCATAACTGCCAGCACAGCAGCATCCACTTCCGTTTTTATTTTATGATACTGTGTTTTAGTATCCACCATTTGTAAAGGCCTCATAGCTTCATCATTTAAGCGGCGCAAAGATACAATTTTGAACCACGAATCCAACCAGTAACTCCCGAATTGATTTAACCATCAATACACTGTATTTTTGAAAATAAAACCAACGCTTGAGTATTTTACTATACAACCTTTTCCTGATTTTATACAGAGTGGGAATCCGCATCGCTTCTATTGCCAATAATAAGGCTAAACTTTGGATCCGCGGAAGGAAACAATTTCCTGTTATTCCATTAAATGATAAAGTAATATGGATGCATTGTGCCAGCCTCGGTGAATTTGAACAGGGGCGGCCGGTCCTTGAAGCCATCCGGGCTAAATATCCTGCTTACAAGATCGTACTCAGTTTTTTTTCTCCCAGTGGCTATGAGATCAGGAAAAATTATGCAGGTGCTGATCATGTTATTTACCTGCCCATTGATAATATCGTCAACGCAAAAAAATTAATAAGTGCGATCAATCCATCGCTGGTCATTTGGGTAAAGTATGAATATTGGTATTATTATTTAACGGAATTAAGAAAGCGTAAAATCCCAGTGATACTTGTATCAGGTATTTTCCGGAGTTCACAACCTTTCTTTACATGGTATGGTGCTATTTGGATAGATATGTTGCATTGTTTTCAGCAATTATTTGTACAAAATGAACGATCAAAAGAATTATTGAAAAGCATCGATATAGAAAAAAATGTTTCTATTGCGGGCGATACCCGTTTTGACCGAGTAATTGACATTGCAGAAAAACAAGAACCTGTAGCATTCATCCGTGCATTCATTGCAGGAAAACAGGTACTTGTTGCCGGTAGTACCTGGGAAGATGATGAGATTGAACTGATCCATTATGTAAAGGCGCATCCTGAAATAAAATTCATCATTGCCCCACACGAAGTTGACCAGGAAAACGTGGATGATGTAAAAAAAGAATTTCATAATTCCATTTTTTACTCTGAGTTAGCGACTGGTATCGTCATTCCCGAAAATATTAATGTACTAATCATTGATAATATCGGGATGCTTTCAAAACTTTACCAGTATGCCGATGTAACCTATATTGGTGGCGGTTTTAATAAAGATGGTATACACAATATATTGGAAGCTGCTGTGTATGGTAAGCCTGTATTTTTCGGGCCTGTTTATGAAAAATTTGCAGAAGCCCGTGAACTTGTTGAAAAAGGCGGCGCATTTTCTATCAGCAATGCATTGGAACTGGAAGACATGCTCAATAAATTATTTACCAATAAAACTGAATTGGAAAACGTAAGCATGATTGCCGGCGAATATGTTTACAGTAAACGGGGAGCTACAAAAAAAGTGATGGATTATGTTATAGAAAACCGTCTCTTAACCAGTTGATCAAATTGTTTTACGATGGGCATTTTATCATCCCAACCCAATTTTAATTTTAACTCCCGTTTGATCCAGTATTCTGCTTCGGGGTAAATGGCAAATCCATTGATTGTTTTTATACTTCTTTCATACATTACTTCATCGCCGCGAAAAAGTTCGCTGATATATAAAAAACGATCATTGATGTTGATTGCTTTTCGAAGATCTTTAATTGGAACATCCTGCAAGGCATCACTCAATTCTAATTTGGATTGCTTCAGTTTATCATTCAATGAATCTCCTGATTGACTTCCAATGGATTCATGCAATTCTTTCTTTTGTTTGAATTCATGCGACCGCTGGTGAAGCAGTGTAGGCGTATCTTCTATCGGATCGAATATCATAGGCGGCTTGTTTTGCACGCTCATGCTGTTCTTTGCTTCCGCATTTCTTTTTATTTCTTCCAGTTCTGCTTCAATATCAGCCTCATCTACCTGTAAAATTTCAATTATCTTTTCTTCTTCCTGAGGTACTACTGGTGCTTTTTCAGTGCTGTCAAAAGACACAGGCATATCAATAGCAACAGTTGCCGAAGTGGCTGCTGGTGCTGTGGTTGCTTTCAAATGCAGGAGTTCTGACTGGAGCATTTGTACCGTCATCAAAAGTGCATCGGGCGATGCATTTTGTGAAAGCTGCTCCAGTAGCCTGTTACAGAGTGTTTCCACCCGTTCCATATATTCCGTTTTGCTGATAAAAATTGGTTCCGGGTTGCAAATTATGTTTTGTCCTGTGAATAGAATCCATAATCTTTGCACGTATTGGGAATAAAGTTACAAACACATTTTTAAAAAATTTATTTAATGTTTATTGAACCGAATTTTAGAGGCGAGCGCAAAGGTTGGATCGAAGTGATTTGCGGAAGTATGTTTAGTGGTAAAACAGAAGAATTGATCCGTAGGTTGAAGCGTGTAAAAATTGCAAACTTAAAAGTAGAAATATTTAAACCGGCTATTGATACGCGTTATGATGAAACAAAAATTGTGAGTCATGATACGAATGCGATCATGTCTACACCTGTTGATAGCTCACAAAATATTTTGCTTTTGGCCAATGATGTTGATGTGGTTGGTATTGATGAAGCACAGTTCTTTGATGCCGAGATCGCCAATGTGTGCGAACAACTTGCATTGAAAGGAATAAGGGTAATCGTTGCAGGGCTTGATATGGATTACCTGGGCAAGCCTTTTGGACAAATGCCAAATCTTTTATCTGTTGCGGATTATATTACCAAGCTGCACGCCATATGCGTAAAATGCGGCAATATTGCCAATATCAGTTATCGTAAGGTTGCTGGTGGTGGACAGGTGCTGCTTGGCGAGAAAGATGTGTATGAGCCGAGATGCAGGCACTGTGCACAGTTGAAAGATTCTTAAATGCTTTCATTGAAAATCGAGTATTGTACGTTGAATATTGAAAATTAATGGGAGACTTTGCATAGGAGAAAGTCTCTAAGAAATATTCAATACCCAACGTACAATACTCAATGCTCAATGCAAAGAAAGATCATATTCATAAAAAGGTCCCGTCATAAACGGGACCTTTTCATTTCGTCAATAAAGATATTATTGCTTAATAAACTTCTCTGTAATAACCTTACTTCCGTTATTTATCTTAACAAGATAAACACCATTGGTTAATTTAGAGATATCTACAGCTTGTGGATTGCGAATGAATTTTTGTTGCATAACAACAACTCCTTTTGCATCCATCATTACGAAACTAGTGTTTGCATTTACTTCACCAGACAAAGCAATATTTAAAACATCACTAACCGGGTTTGGATAAACAGTCATTATGTTTTTATCGGCTGCATAAACAGGAACATCTGTTACTTGTTTGGTTGCAGTACCCAATTGTACTTTCAAAGTATAGCAGGATGTTGCGCTGTTTGCTCCATTGTATCCGTATGCACTAACATAATAAACGCCTGCAGCTGCTGTGTAACTGATGCTTTCGCTTGTTGTACTTCCGTTTTGAGAAATGCCAACCTGTGTACCTGCACTGTTCAGTAATTTAATATCATAGTCACCAGGCAATGTCGTTAATGTAACGGTGATGGTACCCGCAGTTGTGATGGTAAATTTATAATCATCTACATCAGCAGAAGGACTGATCAACCCGGTAATATTTGTATTGAAAGGAATTACTGCAGCGCCTGCTGTTGTTCCATTGGTAGAAACATCATAACTACTTTGACAACCTGTAACGGTAGTCGCAGTTGCTTTAATAGTATAACAAGTTGCGCTTGTAGATCCATTGTATCCAAATACTTTAATGTAATATGTACCTGCTGCCTGGCCGCTTAATGAAACTGTTTCTGTAGCAGTGCTCGTTTCGCCTGAACCGAGTTGTGTACCAGCGCTATTGTAAATGAACAGGTCATAATCATTACCAGATGGCCCAACTAAATTGTAAACCATGTTGCTGGTTGCAGAGATAGTGATCTTGTAATAATCAATATCAGTAGCTGTACTGATCGCTGCGGAATTGGTAACACCAGAACTGATATCAGCAGCAGTAGCCAATGTTTCATTAGGCTCAAATGCAGTTGCACATGAAGATGCTGTAGCAGTTGTAAACTGCGCTGCAGCTGCAGTACTTGTACCTGATGAACAATTTGTAGTTACTCTCCAATCATACAATGAAGATGCTGTTAAGCCGGTTAAGCTTGCAGAAACGCCTGTTTGAGCTGTAGAAAAACTTGTCCAGGTAGAAGCAGCATTTAATTTATAATCAACAGCATAACTAACGGCACCACTAGCCGCAGTCCAGCTAACGGTTGCGGTTGAGGTAGTGATAGAAGATGAGGACAATCCTGTTGGGGCATTACATGTTACCACTCCGGCAGTAGTAAATTGTGCTGCGGTATAACCGCTTGAACCAAATGAACAGTTTGTTCTAACTCTCCAGTCATAAACTGATGAAGCTCCTAAACCGCCAATTGCAACAGAAGTTGAAGCAGTAGCTGTGGCAGCATTTGTCCATGTTCCACTTGAAGTTAATTTATAATCTACATCATAACTAACGGCGCCGCTTACTGCTGTCCAGTTAACAGTAGCGCCAGAAGTAGTTATTGAAGAGGACGCTAAACCAGATGGTGCTCCACAAACAGGTGCAGCAGCTGTTGTAAACTGTGCAGCTGTATAAGCACTTGACCCGCTTGCACAATTTGTTCTTACTCTCCAGTCATAAACAGTTGATGCAGTTAAACTACCTATTGCTACAGATGTAGAAGCAGTTGCTGTTGCAGCATTTGTCCATGTTCCGCTTGAAGTTAATTTGTAATCTACATCATAACTAACGGCACCGCTTACTGCAGTCCAGCTAACAGTAGCACCTGAAGTTGTGATAGATGATGAGGCCAAACCTGTTGGAGCACCGCAAGAAGAACCTGCAGTGATTGTAAAGTTTGCGTTAGAGATATCAAAGAAGATATTTCCAACTGCTTCTACTTTTATTCTTGCAGTTGTTGTTGGCGTATTTGGAATAACCAATGCCTCTGTACCATCATTGGCTGTACTTGCAGCCAATACTGTCGGGAACGTTTGGCCGCCGTCAGTTGATAAAGATATTTTCACATTGGCACAACTAACAGGTGAAGCAGTTGTACTTGCAACAGCCCATGTAATTGTTTGTGTAGATCCACCTACATAACTAACGGCTGTGTTTGGTGAACTAACTGCAAATGGACCTGAAGCTGAACTAACAGTTACAACCATATCAGTAAAGTTTGTTTGTCCAACACTAACAGGAGCAGTAGAACTGAACGGATGGTTATCCCTGACAGTTAGCCTGAATTTCAATGTTCTTGCAACAGAGCTTAATGCTTCTATGTTTGTACCCGCATCGCCACCAGTGATAACCGGAGTTACAAGCAAACCGGAAAGGATGGTTGATAATTTTGGAAACAACCTTGTTGGAGATGCTGTTGGTGAAAATGATAACCAGTTTGGACCAGATGCTTTGGTTGCGCTTGCAACACTGCTTGTTCCGGTAAGCGTAGTAGTAGCATCATTTTCTTCCCAGCAATAAGTTAATGCATCACCATCTGCATCTGTAGCAGAGCCAGTCAATGCAAAAGGAGTGCTTTTTGGAATTGTATAATTACTAACTGTTGCAACAACTGGTGCTGAGTTAGTTATTGTTGTTGTTACAGGACATGTAACTGTTAACAGGTTAGCCTGGATCTGTGCGATTGATTGCTCATGATATATATCAATAGAATGTGGCGCCACGTCCTGGCTTGTAATACCAGCATATCCCATAATGGTAATACCTGAGCCAATTTCTTTTTGAGATGAATTAGCTACCGTACCACCTTCTGATGACATTGTAAAAGTATGATTCGCACCCATTTGGTGTCCCACCTCATGCACTACATAATCAATATCAAAATTGTCTCCCTGTGGAATACCATCAGCTGGTGAAGTAAAGCCGCTTCCTTTATAGCTGGTTGGGCTACCACCTGAAGTTGCCATACTATTATTACATATGCAACCTATGCAACCTGCGTTTCCGCCGCCGCCTGATGCACCAAATAAATGCCCGATATCAAAATTTGCATCACCAATAACGCTATGGAGTGTATTCATTAATTGTGCATTCCATGTTCCACCGGCACCCGCAGTTGCAGCATCATAAGGATCTGTAGATGCATTATAATATATAACATTGGTAGATGCAGCAACAAGATTTAAATGTAATGCAAGATCTTTTTCGTAAACACCATTACAGCGTGTAAGCGTTGCATTGATAGCAGCAAGTACCAATGATACCTGGGATGCACTTGTTGCACCAAAATAATTTGAATACTCAGCGGTAACTGATTGCGCAAGACGCATTGTTTTTAAATTTCCACCAGATCTTGCTGTAGTTGCATTAGCAACCTGGTTGTTTAAGCCTGTTGCCAATTGTGCATCATGCGTAGAACAAGACCAGGGTAATCCAGCTGTATTTCTATGAGATTTAAATACTGCATAAACAGTATGATCTTGTGAATATGGTTCGATGAATTCATTTTCTTTATCAGTTCTGAAAACCATTGTTTGTATCCCCTGTGGAGAAACGCTCAATTTTAAAGTGGCATATTTATCTGTAATGCCTTTTCCGGAAAAAGCCCTGATTTGTGGAAACTGAGCCTGGAGTTCTGCATCAAAATTAGAAGCTTCAAATATTTCAAACTCTTCAACGCCTCCATCTGCATTGGGCAGTGAAATAACAGTTGAATGCCTTGAAACATTGTCAACGACAGTAAAAAGTTCCTGTCTTAATGAAGCAATGTCCAGGTTAAACAATTTAAACTCCTTTGGAAAAGATAATCTTGCAACAGCTTTGTCAGTAACAATTTTACCAGCGTCGGTATGGGCCGACCAAAAATTCTTTTTTTGAGCCATCACAGCACCCAAAAACATGAATGACACGAAAAACAGTAACAGTTTTTTCATAAAAAGTTTTTTGTTAAAAATTAAATAAGGGGGAACAGGTGTTTAAATTTCGCTTTCAATATAATTCTGTTTTTTCATATTAAAAAAATTTTTAGATGAAAAACTAAAGAATTCTGCTGAATGCTGGTTTAATAATAAAAAAAATGCAGTGATGTTCCAATTAAGTTCAAAATTTTTAATCTGCATTATGATATTGCATTCTTTAAACTCTCAACCCTAAACTTCAAACTCTAAACTATATTTGCGTTCATGAACAGCCGCATATATGCATTGCTGAAAAAAGATATCCTGCTTGAGTTAAGGCAGCAACATACTTTTTATGGTATCCTGCTTTACGTAGCTTCTACTGTTTATGTATTGCATTTATCTATGCCGGAAAATCCGGACAGTGATGTTTGGAACAGTTTATTCTGGGTGATTCAATTATTTGTATGTGTAAATACAGTGGCAAAAAGTTTTCTCCAGGAAAACAGGGGTCGCATGCTTTATTATTATTCAATTGTTTCACCGGTAGAATTCGTGATTGCCAAACTTATTTTTAATGTAATGCTCATGCTCATTATGAGTTTAGTAAGCCTTATTTTATTTTTTGTGTTTCTTAATAACCCGGTCAACGACAGTTTACGTTTTATAGGCATTGTATTATTAGGAGGAACAAGCCTGAGCCTTGTTTTTACTGTAATGAGCGCCATTGCTGCAAAGGCACAACACAATGCGGCGCTGATTGCGATATTGGGATTTCCGGTTATTCTTCCGCAATTACTTTTATTGATGCGATTAAGCAAAGCCGCATTCTCAGAAATTTTTCAGCCAGGCGCCATTTTGCAACTGGCTGGGTTGATAGGTTTGATGGATGTGCTGGTAATTGTTATGGCGGTTATATTATTTCCGTATTTATGGAAGGATTGAACACGAATTTTGAACACGAATTGTACAATTTAATCCTATGTGGATATTAACTGCGTCAACTTTTTGAATACGTATAGAATTTAATGAGTTGGTTAATTCGTGTAATTCGTGTTCAAAATTCGTGTTATTATGTTCTCGTTTCCCCATAACTTTGCGCCACTCATTTAAAAAACGCAGGCTGGGTGAATAAAAGCTGGTGGAAAATATTATCGTTTATCATACTGGTATATACCATTGTTTGTGGTTTCCTGCTTGATGTTCCCCGCTTACCAATTCTCAATGAAACCATACGAAATATGTATTTCCACGTGTGCATGTGGTTTGGTATGATGATCCTGTTTACAACAAGTTTTATTTATAGTATAAAATACCTACGTGGCTTTAATTACCGCAACGATATTTTTGCACACAATTTTGCATCCGTTGGTTGCCTGTTTGGAATCCTGGGATATGCAACAGGTGTGTTATGGGTTTCAGTTACCTGGGTTACCGACCAGGGGCAATCATTAGGTAGTGTTTTAAAAGAACCAAAATTGATTGGGGCCGCTATTGCATTATTAATATATGGTGCTTATTTTGTACTCCGCGGTTCTTTTACCGATATCGATAAAAGGGCGAGGATAAGTGCGGTGTATAATATTTTTGCTTTTGCTTTGCTTTTCCCAAGTATTTGGATAATTCCAAGATTGGTGGGAAGTTTACATCCCGGTGCACCAGGCAGCGATAGCGGTAATCCTGCATTGGATAAAAATGATATGGACGCCAAAATGAGAATGATTTTTTATCCTGCAGTTATTGGCTGGACATTATTAGGTGTATGGATCGCTACTTTAAAAATAAGATTAGAATTGTTCAGGGATAAAAAATTGATACATGAGTAAGAAAATCGTTTCTCGTTGCTGGTTTCTCGTTATTGCGTTATTGGTATCAATGGTTTCTGTTGCACAGAATAAAGTGGAAATGGCAGACACGATGAGAAGCAATGGAAAAATTTATATTGTAGTTGCAGTTTGCCTAACTATATTAATTGGTTTGTTCTTATATATAATGAGGATTGACATGAAGATGAGTAAGATTGAAAAGAACAAACATGCAGAATAATATTTTATGCATTCGTGCAAAGAAACACTAAGTTCGCATTCATTTCTATTGCCATTGACTTAAGCCAACGACAATAGAAATGAACAAAAAAATGGCTTGCAAGGGTTCATCCCTTTTTTATAAATAAAAAACAAACATATGTCATCACATCAGCCGTATAGCTTTTTTCAAAGTGTAGAAAAAAGTTTTGACAAAGCAGCTAAATTCACATCTTTCGATCCAGGTATCCTGGAACAGATCAAAGCCTGTAACAGTGTATTACAAATGCGATTCCCATTAAAAAGAGATGACGGAAGCGTTGAAGTAATTGAAGCTTATCGTGTGCAACACAGTCATCACAAAGCTCCTTGTAAAGGAGGTATCCGTTTCAGTGATGAAGTGAACCAGGATGAAGTTATGGCACTTGCCTCTTTGATGACCTACAAATGCGCCATTGTAAATGTGCCATTTGGTGGTGGTAAGGGTGGAATAAAGATAAACCCGAAAAAATACAGTGTTTATGAATTGGAGAAAATAACGCGTCGTTATACCAGCGAACTGGTGAAGAAAAATTTTATTGGCCCCGGAATCGATGTACCAGCTCCTGATTATGGAACCGGTTCAAGAGAAATGGCCTGGATCGTAGATACCTATGCTTCATTAAAACCAGGTGAGATTGATGCTGCTGGTTGTGTAACTGGTAAACCTGTAACGCAAGGCGGTGTTCGTGGCCGTACAGAAGCTACAGGACTTGGAGTTTTCTTTGGCATCCGTGAAGTATGTAACATGCCTGATGTAATGAAAAAACTTGGGCTTGAAATGGGTATCAAAGGAAAAAGAGTTGTTGTGCAGGGAATTGGAAATGTAGGTTACCATTGCGCTAAATTCTTCAGGGAAAATGGTGCAATCGTTATTTGTATTTCAGAACATGATGGTGCTGTTTTTAATGCCAATGGCGTTAATGAAGAAGAACTGATCCAACATAGAAATAAAACAGGTTCTATTTTAAATGCACCTGGTACTTCAACACTTGCAAAAACAGGTGATGCGCTTGAGTTGGAATGCGATATTCTTATTCCTGCTGCATTGGAAAATGTGATCAATGGTGATAATGCTACCAGAGTAAAAGCAAAGATCATTGGTGAGGCAGCAAACGGACCATGTACTCCCGAAGCGGATGAAGTGTTTGCAAAAAAAGGAATTCTTTGCGTTCCTGATATGTACCTGAATGCTGGTGGTGTTACCGTTAGTTATTTCGAGTGGTTAAAAAACCTTAGCCATGTACGTTATGGCCGTATGGAAAAACGTTTTACAGAAAACCAGAACTCACGCATACTTGGTGAAATGGAAAATCTTACCGGTAAAAAAGTAAATGAAATTGAACGTGCTTACATCATGCATGGTGCTGATGAAGTTGATCTTGTTCATAGTGGTTTGGAAGAAACCATGATCACTGCTACAAGAGAGATCATGGACATCTGGAACAATAACCCGAATATTCCTGATATGCGTACCGCAGCTTATGTAAATGCAATTAATAAAGTTGCGACCAGCTATGGTGAGTTAGGAATCTTCCCATAATGGTTACGAATCTTTTTTATAATGAAAGCTCCGGATTTTTTTTCGGAGCTTTTTTTATTGGTGGCTTTTAAATTGATGTTCAATATTCGACGTACAATATTCAATGTTCTGGGGAAGCAATTTGCCAGGATAATGATGACTTTTTGTTGCCTACTAAAGTTATTTCTTATTAAGCATTTCTTATTAACCACAGAGGAAAAGGAGTTTTTTATATGGAGTTTCACGGAGTATAAATAATTAATAGAAACACCGTGAAACACACTATTAAAACTCCTCTTCCTCTGTGGTTAAAAAAACTCAATGGAATAACTAATGATCATCGCAGATACAACCTGGAAGAAATACTAAAAAATTTTGCCAAAAGAAAATCCCACAAAAGGTATCACTCCAATTGAGTGGGTAATGATTGGCGTTATGCTGCAACGCCACATGAGATTATTTTTTGTATGGTGCCGGTAACCAACGCTGGGAACAAAATTTATATAATCGTGGTTTACATAATTATAATACCTATCTACGATAGCATACAACTTAACTTCGGGTTTTGTCCAGGTTGCACCAAAACCAATATCAAGCATTGATCTTTTATTAAGCTTAAGCAGATAATTTATTCCAACAGGAATTGTAGGGAAAAATTTGAACTTATCATCATGCGTAATATACGTACCAACACCGACATGAATGGCCAATGCAGGATGATTTGTTAACTGACGCTCATAGTTTACAGAACTAATAAGGCCATTACCACCAAGTTCAAGATAAGCCGTATTTTTTCCGGGCATTTTTTGTCCGCAAACAATTGTTGTAAAAAAAGAAAATAAAAGAATAGCAGGAATTTGTTTCATGAGCAGGGATGAAAATTTAACTAACGCCGGGTAATGGAATTTTATCTTCAATAATGTATGAACCTTTATCATGCCGAAACGCTGCACAGTAACTTCCATTTGTTACAACTAAATATTTCGCCTTCACATTTATATTATATCTCAACACCTGCTGCAATGTATTTTCAGATAAAGCAACATTCATCTCCTTACACTCAATGATCATCAAAGGCTTTGTTTCCTTATCATATACTACAATATCAAAACGCTTTTTTACATCGCCCAACATCAGTTGCTTTTCAACTGCGATCAATGAAGCCGGGTAGTTTAAAACTTCTGTGAGATATAATAAAAAATTTTGACGAACCCATTCCTCTGGCGTAATTAATATCCATCGTTTACGAATGATACAAAATATCTGTTCCTTTCCATCAGCGTTTTTAATGGAAGGCTTTTTAGCTGGATAAATTATTTTGATCATTGAAGTAAATATCGGTTGAAATCAGATATCAGACATCAGACATCAGACATCAGACATCAGAAGTTCGTAAATATTGAAGTACTTAAATTATTTGAACTAACTGACTTCTGATTTCTGATATCTGACTTCTGATTTCCTAATTTGTCGCCGCATCCGCATTCAAATTCCCCCAGCCTAAAGATGAACTCTTTGTTGGATAGTTGGCACTTGTCTGAATAAGTTTATTAAGCACCTGGTCCCTGGTATATGTTGGAAAACGGCTCCATACCAATGCCGCAATTCCTGCTGTTTGTGATGTTGATACGGATGATCCGCCAACCGTTGATGGCACATCACCATTTGTTGCTAACGTGATTGGATGGCCGCCGTCTGAAGCTCTTTCCATTACAATGGTAAAATCAGTCTGGCTTCCACTATGACAATCTGTGCAGGTTGTTTTGAAATTATTGTCCCTCACTCCCGTTACCGCATTTACATTATTTAATGTAGCAGGAAAAATAACACCAAACCATCCGGCTGACCAGCTAAAAGATGTACCTGCAGCGCAGAATATCAACTTACCTTTTCCATAAGCATAATTAATAGCATCCGTCACTTGCGAACTGCTCGTTATCGAACCCATGCTCATGCTGATGATCTTTACATCTGCCCTATTGCCTGCATTTGTAAATGCATCAGAAACGCCTTTAAACTCACGGCTTGCATCAAGAAAAACATCTTCAGCAGCCCTGCAGGTTACAAGATTACAATTGTATGCGATACCACACGCAGCACCATCTGTACCACGTGGAGCAGCACATGCACCTGCCATGCAAGTACCATGGCCACAACCATCATCAGGAGTTTCAACAGCTCCATAAGAAATTCCAAAAATCGAATTCCTTGGAAGCGTAACAATTTTTTCCACCGTTCTTCCTGATGATGATCCCTGGTTAAAAGCTGATCCTAAATTATCCTGGTCGAGTTCGCAACCAGTATCAACAACAAATATTTTTATCCCGGCCCCTGTTGACTTTGTCCATGCCTGTGTAATATTATGAAAACTGTGGTTCCATGATTGTTTACATGCAGGTGTGATTGATGTATAGTCAACCCCAGCTACAAGTCCTGCTTGTGCAGGATTACCATCACAACCACTGCTGCTGGAAACTGCATTTTCTTTTTGTACCTGTTCAATTGCACCCTTTGGCTGATATCCCATTGGCTCAGCATAACGTATAAGGTTACTTGCTCTCAATAATTTTACTGTAGCATAATTTTTTACAGTGATATCAATTACCGGCAATACAGTTTCATCCCATTGCTGAATTGATTTAACTGTGATAGATGCATCCAGTTCCTGTTCAGATTGTAAAATCATTTGCAAAACCTTTCCCCTTGCATCTTTCCATTCTGAACTATTGATGTCAATATTTTGAATGCTATTGTCAATATTATTTACATTAGATGGTTTATATCCTACCGACATAATATTATCGCTTTGTTGTAAAGCACTCCATACCATTACATCAGAAGCAGCACTCCACAAAAATTGATCATGCTGTGATAGCTGGTCTTTTATAAACGCATCAATATTCGCTGTAGAGATCAACTCTACATTAGCTTTTTCATCTGTGGTAACTGACGTTTTCTTACAGGAAAAAAGAACAACCGACATCAATGAGAAGAATAGAATCTTTTTCATAATTAGTAGTTTTATATCCTAAGATAATGTTTTATTGTTATGAGTATTTATTTTTTATCCCGGGAATTGTTGATAAAGTTGACAGAGTTTATAATGTTGATCAAGGCAAACTCTCCTTATTAGCCATATCAACATTATCAACATTGTCAACTTTTTTGTACTTTTAGCCGAATAGTAAAAAGATGAAGACAAAAGAAGAGATCGTAGAAAACTGGTTGCCAAGGTATACTGGCGAAAAATTATCCAACTTTGGTGAATACATCCTGCTCACCAATTTTTCGAATTATGTAAAGATGTTTGCAGCATGGAACAATGTAGAAATTGTAGGGCTTGACCGCCCGATGCAATGTGCCACTGCTAATAATATCACCATTATTAATTTTGGTATGGGCAGCCCGGGTGCCGCAACTGTGATGGACCTGCTCACTGCTATTAAACCAAAAGCAGTTTTGTTTCTTGGCAAATGTGGCGGCTTGAAAAAAAGAAATAAAATAGGCGATCTTATATTGCCGATCGCTGCTATAAGAGGAGAAGGTACGAGCAGAGATTATTTCCCTCCTGAAGTTCCTGCGTTGCCTGCCTTTGCTTTACAAAAAGCAATTTCAACTACCATCAGGGATTATGAATTTGATTACTGGACGGGCGTATGTTATACCACCAACCGCCGCGTATGGGAACATGATGAAGTTTTTAAAGAATACCTGCAAAAAGTAAGGGCCTATGCCATTGACATGGAAACGGCTACTATTTTCACTGTAGGTTTTTATAATAAAATTCCAACAGGTGCATTATTATTGGTGAGTGATTCACCCATGGTTCCTGAAGGTGTAAAAACAGAAGCAAGTGATTCAAGTGTAACGGCCCAATATGTTGATCGCCATTTAAAAATTGGAATTGATTCTTTAAAACAATTGATAAATGATGGACTAACGGTTAGACATCTGAAATTCTAATTTGGAAATTTGGAAATTAGTTGATTTGGAAATTAAAGCTCCAGCTTTAATAAAACTTTTTTCATCTCCAAATTATCACATTTCCAAATTTCCAAATTAATGCCGTCACTCTTCTGAGTATTAAATGTGTTTAGTAAATATGATCATAGGTTAGCACTAGAATTATAATTTTGAAATCAGTTGACTTGGAAATTAAAGCTCCAGCTTTAATAAACTTTTTTCATCTCCAAATTATCACATTTCCAAATTTCCAAATTAATGCCTTCATTACTTTCCATACAAAACCTCTCTGTTTCATTTAATAACGATGGCCAATCGACAACGGCTGTCAGCAACATTTCCATCAATATTGAAAAGGGTAAAACACTTGCTCTCGTAGGCGAAAGTGGCAGTGGAAAATCTGTTACGGCTTTATCTGTACTTAAATTATTGTCGGAGCATACAGTTATCAAAGGCGATATTTTATTTAGTCCTGACGGTGCAACTCAAATTAACCTGAACCACATCGCTCAAAAAGATATAACCAAAATAAGAGGGAATAAAATTGCTATGATCTTCCAGGAGCCTATGACTTCATTGAATCCTGTACTTACGTGTGGATGGCAGGTAATGGAAACACTTATTACACATCAAAAATTATCAAAGAAGCAGGCGAAGGAAAAAACAATTGAACTTTTTACACAGGTTGAATTGCCCGATCCTACGGCTATTGTTGATCGTTACCCACATCAAATAAGTGGTGGACAAAAGCAACGTGTTATGATCGCCATGGCCATTAGTTGCAACCCAGATCTTTTAATTGCTGATGAACCTACCACTGCACTTGATGTAAGGGTGCAAAAAAGCATTCTTGATCTTATCAAAAAAATTCAATTACAAAACAATCTTGCTGTCCTGCTTATTACACATGACCTCGGACTTGTTGCTGATGTTGCAGATGATATCGCTGTTATGTATAAAGGAGAAATTGTTGAACAGGGAGATGCTGCTACCATTTTAAATAATCCAAAACATAATTATACAAAAGCGTTATTAGCATGTCGGCCGGCTGCGAATGCAAAGGGAAAAAGGCTTGCGGTATTGAGTGACTTTATGGATAACCTGTTGCTTTCTGAAGGAATTAAAAATTCAAAATTAAAAATTAAAAATGTAGAAGAGCAAACCCCTAATCCCCAATTACAAATCGCAAATCCCCGGCAACCCATCCTGTCTGTTGAAAATCTGCAAGTACACTTCCCTTATTCCAAAAACTTTTTCGCAAAAACAACTTCATATTTCAAAGCTGTTGATGATGTAAGCTTTGATGTAAAAGAAAATGAAACAATTGGTTTGGTTGGAGAGAGTGGTTGTGGCAAAACAACGCTTGCACGAACCATATTACAATTGATAAAACCAACTTCCGGGAAAATATTATTAAAAGGAAAAGATATCAGCAATTTAAAAGCTTCTGAATTAAGAGCTGAAAGAAAAGATTTACAGATTGTTTTCCAGGATCCTTATGGTTCCTTGAATCCACGCATCAGCATTGGAGATGCAATCATGGAACCGCTGAAAGTGCATGATCTTTATAACAACAGATCTGAAAGAAAAGAAAAAATAATATCACTGCTTGAACAGGTGCAATTGAATGCCGATCATTATAACCGTTACCCACACCAATTCAGTGGTGGCCAGCGTCAACGTATTTGTATTGCACGGGCACTGGCACTTCAACCTTCCTTTTTATTATTTGATGAAAGTGTTTCTGCATTGGATGTAAGTGTGCAGGCACAGGTATTGAATTTAATCAATGAATTGAAATCAACTTTTAATTTTACTTCGATATTTATTTCGCATGATTTGGCAGTAGTGCATTATATAAGCGACAGAATATTGGTCATGGATCATGGAAAAATTGTAGAATCCGGAGATGCTGATCAAATATATTTTGATCCCAAAAATGAGTACACCAAAAAATTGATTGCGGCAATACCTGGGAAGAAATTGCCACTGATTCACTGATTAATGCTGTGGTTGGTGAGGCACAGCATGCTTAATAAAATCAGTGAATCAGTGGCAAAATATATTAGTGAAAATTCTAAAACCTATGGGGTCGGTGTTCCATCGACCACATAGTCGT
>JBDTLP010000056.1:0-32045 GCA_039934735.1 Ferruginibacter sp.
CCGACGGGGGTCAGTTTCATTTGGCGGGAGGGGGTCAATTTGCGTGGATTTTCCAGTCATACCACTTTTAAGCTGCACATGAAATTTATTGCCAATTGCTCCGGCGATTACTGTTAGTATTCCCGCTGAAGTGTATTCCACAGCAGCATTAGTACATTGTTCCAAATCTTTTATATACGCTTGTATGCTGGTGGGAAAAACTTCTATAGGAAATGGGTTTTGATATTTTTCTATATGATCTTGTAATTTGTTATTTTCTTCTTCACTTTTCCGCTGAAAGTATTTGTCGTTGGCATCAAGGTCTTTATAGGTATTTAACGTGTATTCTGGGTCATCCCATTCAACTGGGATTTGTATTACCTGTGGATCAGCCAGCGGCTCATCCTTTAGTTTAGGCACTAAGGTTTTTGCAGCTAATCCTTTTTTGATCTGACTGGCTTCTTTAATTTTATGTTCAATAGATGGGCGATGATATGCCATAATATTATTGGTTTAAATTTTTTGTTGTGATTGCTTTTTGAATTTCTTCGATAGTTTCTAGTTTTCTTGCTAAAAGCCAATTGTCAATTTCAGCTTTTAAAAAAAATAGCTTTCGTCCTAATGGAGGTTTGTGGGCAGGAATTTTTCTTTTGTGGATTAACTGATAGATATAATTTTTCTTGTAACCACAGTAAGAAACCAGTTCATCTAGTGTAAATACTGTTTGGGGAATCTGTGTTGTTTTGCTCATAAAATTTAAAATTTGCTTTACCCTCTACCTATACCGCCCAGACCTCCAAATCTTTTGGGTTTTTGCCTGCATTTATCCACATCTTACAAACAAAAAGAGCGGCTTTTAGCCGCTCATACTTTTTACATTGTAGGTAGTTTTTGAATTGTTTGACTTCGCATAGTGTCTGCAACTCTTGTGTATCGTTGTGTATATTTTATTGTTTTATGACCCATAACTGCCGATACAGATAATATGTCTGCACCGTTTTGAACTAATAAGGTTGCAAATGTATGCCTGCCGCAATGGGCTGTAATGTGTTTATCTATTTCTGCCTTCTTCATCCAGCCTTTAACTACTTTATTATAGCCATTGTTTGTAGGTAAAGAGAATACCAGATCAGTTGCACTTCCAACATTGCCTAATAAGCTGAGAGCTGTTTGATGTAGTTCTGCGGTTAGGTTATGTCGTGTTTTAGATTGAACTATTGATAAAATTCCGTTTTGAACGTTTTCCCATTTTAGCTTTGAAACATCACAGTAACGCAAACCTGTAAAGCAGCAAAATAAAAAAGCCCTTTTTACTGTATCATTACTGCAATGGCAAGCATACAGGGTTTTTAACTCTTCTATGTTTAAAGTATCTTTTGGGATACCTTCCATTCTTTTTATTATTACGTCTTCAGATGGGTTTACTGCAAACAGCCGTTCCTTTGTAGCTTGGCGTATTACCTTGCATAAAAGCTTGAAATAATTATGTGGTGTTTCACCTGTTAATTTGCTTTCAAGAAAATTTTTGAACTTCACTAAAAAAGCTTCATCAATAGCGGCTAGGGGTAATACGTTTCCTTTATGGAACGCTTGAAGTTTTTTAAATACCGAAGCGGCTCGCCTTTCCCTTGTAGGGTATTTAACAAAGTATTCTTTATAATACTGTAAAAAATCAATCTTTTGCCGGTTTACTGGCAGGAGTGCAATTCCATTCAATAATTCTTTTTGGCGGTCATTGCGTAAGATTTCAAAGCGGATGTTATTATCCTTGTTCAATTGCTTTGTAATTTCATCACTGCCGGGATAAATGTGTAAGCCGGTGGGTTCCTGTATTCTTTTGCCACAGATACGGTAATCCAAATAAAGTGCAATTCCATTTTTTAATTTACGTTGGCGTCTGATTACATTAATCATTTTTTAATTTTTTTAGGTTTCTGTAATCCCTACTTATAACACCCAGAGGCAAAAAAATTCTGGAAAACCTAAAATATTTTAAGAAAATGTGCGCATGTACCTAATCTGTACCCGCTTTGTTATTAAATAAAATGAAAGAGAGTAAAATAGGATAAAGTAAAAAACCTAGTGGGAGGGGAGGTTGAAAGTTTTAATACGTGATTTAGTTCCCCGAAAGTTGCTGTTCTGGGCACCAAGCAAAAGACCCCGCCTTTTGGCGAGGTCTTTTGCTTTGAATAAGTTAAAGAAACATTTTGAATAATTTTATTAAAACGAAAGGCCGGGGTAGAAACCCTGGCCCTTATTTAATCCGTACCCTAAGAAACTTAAGCACTACAGACTATACTGTTTTTAAGAAGTTTAATCAATTTTTTCAGGTTGAATGATTTTTTTAAGTTTACCTTAGAAGGGTAACTGTCCCTTTTAAAGTCCCGATCTTTTTGTCTCCGGTTGCAATAACATACACATAAGAACCTTGCGATTGCTGCGCTCCTTTATAAGTTCCATCCCATGATATTGCATTTCCCTTTGAATGAAATATCATCTGACCATACCGGTTATAAACTGTTACTTCTGCATTGGGATAAGCTTCCAGGCCAGGAATCTCCCATCTGTCATTAAGATAATCGGCATTTGGTGAAAAGGCGGAAGGGACATAAATATCTGTTACAACTTTTACTGAAACACTATCACGACTTATGCAATGCGTTGTATTATTGATTGCAGTTATCGTATATACGATATCGTTATCCGGTTTTGTAAGTGGGTTTAGTATGCTGTTGTTGTTTAAATAATTAGCTGGCGTCCATAGGAAACTATGTTGTGGAGCATTGCTTATAGTTGCAAGTATAATTTTACCGGTGCCAATTTTTACAAGGAGATCCGGCCCCGCATCTATATTGGGATTTGGATTGATCGTGATGGTATTGCTTACAGGCGAAGAATTACAGCCATTTGCATCCTGCACAATTAAAGTTGCTGTATAAATTCCGGCATTGTTATAATTCCTGGTGAAAGGAGGTGTTCCTGTTCCTGTGCCATTCCCGAAAATCCATTGCCATGTTGTAATTGTTGGATTAGCTGTTGCTGAAAAATAAGCAGGCTTTTGTTCACAGGCTGTATCCATAGTAATTATAAAATCAGCCACAGGATTCGAATGAATGACCGAAATCACATTCACTACGGTATCGCTTTTACAACCAGCAACCGATACGGCATGTCTTACTATAATATTATTTGCTGCATTTGTATATGCATGTGTTGCTGTATTGCCTGTTGTGATATTGATTGTTTGTGCATCACCAAAATCCCAATACCAGTTTGATGAAATAGTATTGCTGTGTGTGGTTGAAGAAGTAAAAAGGAAATTATCTCCAATGCATGTATTACCTGAGATGTTAAATGAAGCAGATGGTTTATCATTTATATGGATGAGTTTCGTAGTGTCTCCTGTACAACCATTGTCTGCAAATATTCTATATCGTACATGCTGATCACCTGCTGCTGAAAATAACTTTATTGCGTTTTGAGTAAGTATGCTGCTGTTGTCATCAAAGTTCCACAGGTAATTGAAAATATTAAAACCTGCTGCGTTCGTTATTCCGGTAAAATGAATACTGTCGCTTACACAGTTTAAAGATGAATAAGAAAAATCTGCTGAAGGACCTTCTTTTACAACAACTTTTATTGTGGCTGTTTCTGAATGAGAACAATTGTCAATGGCTGCTGATTCATACGTAACAGGAATAAAATAAATCCCTTGCGATAAAAAAGTAAAATCCTGTTGTAAAGTATAGGTATAATATCTTCTTCCATTAATTAAACCTGAATAAAGCGGGACCGGATTTACAATCACCGAATCTGTATTTGGAGAAAGGCCTCCGCCTGCCTGGCTTAATTTCCAATGGATATTATCTAAGAGATAAGCAGTCCTGATATAAAATTTTACCTGTGTGTGTGGGCAGGTGAACGTATCAATATTGCCGGAACTGTTGTAAGTATTTTGAATACCAGTATAAGCATTTAAATTATTTACCAGACAGCCAACATTGTATCCGTAGCTTTCAAAAATACCGAGGCCGTAAACGGTTGCTGTAAAAGTAGAATCACTTGTAATGGTATGTTGTGCACCCGGGCCGATAAGTCTTGCAACTGCAACAGAATAATTTGCTAACACCGGATGCGTAACAATATTTACAGCAGGCAACGGAGCTCCATCTATTAACAACGAGGCCAATCCTGCTGTTGGTAAAAGAATATTTACATAAGTATAATCTATTCCATAGTGTCTCGAGTTATAAAACCTTGCCTGCTTTACGCCTTGTTCAATGGGGCTGATGTAAAACATTTCAGGATCACCATAGCCGTTCATATTATTCCCGGTGCATTGATTTATGTTCATCATGTATTGTGCAACTAAAATGGGTTTGTCAGCTTCAATATAATCGCCGGATGTTCCCTGGTATTCGTAATAAAAATTATTGGTTAACCCTGTTAATACAACTCCATTTCTTTTTACAACCGTGGTAGGATCTTGTACAGCAATGCGATAAAAATTTAAATTCGGTAAAGTAACATTGGTGTTCGTGTTATTTAAAGTATGATAAGTTAGATAACGGGTGCCCCATGCATTTGCAGGGAAAACCTGTTGCTGAACAAACTCTCCACCATCACCGCTGCATAACCTGATACCGCTTGATCCGGAAAAAACTGCAATGGGATGACAGTTTCCATCTGCACCGGTTACTGAAACAATTTTGCTTCCTGTCATGTCTTTACTTGCTCCTTCCGGCGTTCCATCAAAGATCGCTTTACCGAAAACGTTATATATCTCTCCCTTGTTTAGGTTAACAATATAAGTATGTCCTTTCAACCAACCTCCCTGTGTTGTATCGGAAGGGGTGATTTCTAACCTGGTATTGTTTTCTGCAGCTACAATGAAGAACCAGGAATACCAATCATTTACATTAGATGCTGTTTGTGTATAGTTAAGCGAGTAGTAAGTATATCCATACGTCTCCACCGGCATCAACATTGTTGCACCTGAAAGTTGGGATCGATATTGATGTGCATATACTACCACGGGTACATCGCTTATGATATGAATGCCATGTGTAGATAAGCCTTCCGTTAAAATACGTGCATCATCAGGAGCGTCTTTTGGAATTGTAATAGAGTAATCAACACTATTGGCAGGGATATTCAGTGTTTGTGTAAAACCAGTATTGTTTACTGATACTGTAACAACAGCAGCTTCTTCTGTGCTGATATATATTGCAAGCGTTTGTCCGTTTACGGGAGCTTCATTATTAAAATCGTAATTATAGCCATATCCTAACCAGAATTCTTTGCCACGGTTTGATTTATCCTGGGCTATTAGCTGAAGGGAAAAAAGAATAAACGCAAGTAAAAGTAAAATTTTATTCATAGTAAATGGCTCGCAAAATAGGCTTTAATGATCAGCTGTAATGTAGTGCCAGCAACAATTGTAGCGTTTTTAATAAAAATGAGCGTAAACACTCATTTTCAAAATGAGGTGTTTATACCTATAATATTATACGTATGGTTAAAGTAATTTCGCACATTGAAAACAATGATTTTCCCGCTTTAAATTAATATCCATTTTATATCTATGACCTTTTCTACACCAGGAAAGTTCAATTTATTACTTAAATAATAGCTACTCATGAATGAGAAATTTACAAGAAAAAGTATCTATGTTTTATTTGGACTGATTCTTATGTTGCAGAGCTTTGGAGCTAAATGCCAGCTTAATGACTCTAAATGGAAATTCAGTAATCCGAAACAGTTTGGTTTTACGATACTTGATGTTTCTTTCAATGATGATAACAATGGCATCGCAGTAGGAAATTCAGGCGGTATTGCTAAAACAAGTAATGCGGGTGTTAACTGGAAATATGCAGCATTTACTTTTACTGATGCCGGCAATATGATTCAGAAGCCAACGATTTATGGCGTACAATATGTTAATCCAACGCTTGCTTACGCTGTAGGTGATTATGGATTATTGGCAAAAAGTAACGATGGTGGCCTTAACTGGTCAGTAATAAATAATCCATTATTTGCGAATGGCAAAATTATTTATGGGTTACATTTTATAAATAAAGACACTGGTTATATTGGTGGCCAGCCAAATAATACACCTGATGGGATGCCTAAATTATATTTTACAAAAAATGGAGGTAGTACGTGGGATTCAATAGCTGCGCCAATAGGGCCGAAGACAAAAATCGGGTATATCGCAAATCCTTCATTGCCACCACTGGTTGTAAATGTAAATGCAAAAGATAAAGAGATTCATAAAATTGTTTTTGTAAATGATTCAATTGGTTATGTTGTTGGCAGTGGTTGGAGCTCTGCGCCTTACGATGACGAGTATGGGGGTATTTCTGATAGTTATGCGGTTTCAGCATGTCTTGTTTGGAAATTTAAAAGTGGCGTATTGACCGATTATTCTATAAGTAAAGAAAGAACCGGTTATGAAGGTATCGCCTATTTACCTATTGATCCATCATCTACATACAACCCATTAGATCCTGCGCAACAAACCATCAAAGCAGTTCAACCTATCAATGATTCGCTCATCCTTGTAGCCTCATTCAATAATGCCATCGTTGTAAGAATACATACAGGCGTATCCGATAGTACAGAAAATATTGCTGTGCCTGGCACTTATGACCCGGGGAAATATGAAATGCTTAATTATCCTTACCCGCCGCAAGGAGCTCCGTCAATCCCGGTAACACAGGTCCTGCTTTCTTCAAATATCTGGAACATAAGAAAAGCAGCTGATCAGGCTATCATCATGACCAGCGGACAAGGACTAATTTCTGTATCAAGAGATAGCGGAGCAACCTGGGCATTGCAACAGGCAATTCCCCTGGGAAATTACCATAGTTACAATGATCTTTTTGCACTTGATATTACACCCAATGGAAAAATATTTGTAATGGGCGCAAACGGTGTTGAAACAGATTCAACTAACGGCTCAGCATGGACGAGCACCAGTGGATATAAATCTGTAACATTAAATGGCGGTTATGTAGATATTGATTTTTTAGATTGTAATAATGCTGTCGCAACAGGTGGTGGCCAGATCACTACTACCATTGATGGTGGCAAGAACTGGATAGATAAAGTAAGGCAGGATTTTGTAGATAATTATATTTACATCAATGGCATGTCTTATGCAACCGCAACAAAACTGGTGATGGGTACTTCTATCGGAACCATTTATAATTCCGCTGACCAGGGAACAACTTTGGACCCGATTTTTACTGATCCATACTTTGATGATTATTCAGGAAATGGTCAGATAACAGGCCTTACAACTTTTGGAGCGGATAGTATCTGGGCCTTTGGTATGAGAGGCGCATACACGCCAGGCGTTGATGAAAGAACAGTATTGTTTCGTTCATTTGATGCAGGTACAACCTGGGATAGTGTAAAAACTTTTCCATTAGGTGATCATGCAGGTGCTATAACAAAAGTAAAATTTCCAAGCAAAAACATTGGGTATTCATCAGGTGATCTTGGCAGGATATATAAAACAACTGATGCAGGTGCAACATGGACAGATATCAGCCCTTTTCCTGCATTAAACGCAACCATATCTTATTCAGGGTTATATGCAGTTGATAATAATACTGTTTTTGTAACTGGTAACGGCTACCCGCTACAGGTAGTTTATAAAACAACAGATGGTGGATTAAACTGGGTTGATATTACACCCAATATCACAAATGTTTTTACAGGATATTATAATGGTATTATCATGCATGATGCAAACAACGGGTATGTTCTTGTAGGTGGTTCATTGCTTATTACAACCAATGGTGGTACCAGCTGGACCGTTGACCAGGCTCCTTCAGGAGGATTTTATTGTGCGGCCTTTGCAAACAGAACAGTTCCAGCCGGAACTCCTTTTGAAAACAGAAAACTATTTATCGGTACGATTACTTTTGGTTTTGGTGCAACACCAGGCGGACATATCATGGAATATGGCGATCCTGCTAAAATTGAAGTTTCATCAAGCGATGTAATAACAAACACAACCTGTGCGCAGGCAAATGCAGGTGCAATTACTATTAATCCAACAGGCGGTATTGCTCCTTATACCTATAGCATTGATGGAGGAACATTCCAGTCATCAAATAATTTTGCAGGTTTAACGCAGGGTACACACAATATTGATATCAGGGATTCCCAATGTGGCTCGGTAACGAAAACCATAACTTTAGGATTAACAAATGACCTAATGTTAACGACCAATACCAATGACACCAGTGTATGTTCAGGAACCCCGGTTCAGCTAATTGCAAATAGTGCGGCTACTGCTTACAGTTGGTCACCAGCAACAGGCTTGTCGGATGCTGCGATCAGTAACCCGGTTGCAACAACAAATACCGAAGCAACCTATATTGTAACAGGTACACTGGGAACTTGTATAAAAACGGCTTCAGTAAATATTCATATCTATGCAAATCCATTTGCAGATGCCGGTCCTGATCAAACGATTGTGACTGGTGGGCAAGTTGCTTTGACAGGAAGCGGAACCAATGCGGCAACAATTTCATGGTCACCTGCAAATACATTAACAGGCGCTTCTACATTTAGTCCATTGGCAAATCCTGCATTCACTACAACTTATACGTTGACAGTAACAGATAATAATCATTGTATCTCTACCGATGAGACAAAAGTGATTGTTGAAGGAGTTTGTACAAATCCAATGAATGCATTTACGCCAAATGGAGATGGAAAAAATGATAAATGGTTTGCAACCAACGGTACTGGTTGTACGAGCCAGGTATCTGTAGCTGTTTTCAATCGCTATGGTAGCCCGGTGTATAAAAATGATGATTACCATAATGATTGGGATGGTACTTACCATGGTAAGCCATTGCCGGACGCAACCTACTATTACGTGGTTACATACAAATTAATAAATGGAAGAACATCGGTGAAAAAAGGCGATGTAACAATCCTCAGATAATTACTAAAAAATGAAAATGAGAAAATTTATAATGATTGCATTGCATCTTGTTGCGCTGGCAGCGATGACAAAATCATATGCACAACAATTACAAACATCTTCTTTATATGACATGCAGGGTGTATTGCACAATCCTTCCATGGCAGGCGTACAACAGTATAATATAGCAGGCGTTACTTATAAATCACAATGGAGCGGAATAAGTGGTGCACCAAAAACAGCAACTGCATTTGGGTCTTTCGATTTACCAAAACAAAAAATTGGTATTGGCGGATTTGTGTATAATGATAAAACAGGTCCCACCAGCAGAACAGGTTTGCAGCTTTCATTAGCAAAACATATTGTAATGAAGAATGATGCAAAATTTTCTATAGGTATTGCGCCAAGCATTATGCAGTATTCTATCGATCGCAGTAAATTGGCTGAAACACTTGGTGATGACGCAGCTCTGGGTAACGTTGACAATAAAATAAAATTTGATGTAGCATTTGGTGTTTCATACACTGATAAAAGATTTCAGTTAGGTGCATCTGTTTCACAGCTTGTGCAATCAAAACTGGACTATTACAAAGGAAACTTATTAAGAACAGAAGAGGCCCGTTTTTACAGGCATTATTATTTTCATGGCAATTATAATTGGAATGTTGATGATGTAACAACCATTACACCTAATTTTTTAGTCATTTGGTTACCAAATGCACCAACCGATTTCCAGGTGGGTGTAAAGGTGGAGCACAATAAGATTTTGTGGTGGGGAGTTGGTTACAAATCAAGGCAAAGTTATATTTTATCTGCAGGTGTGAACATCAGTAAAAAAATTACGCTTGGTTATGCATTCAATGATTATATAACACCCATCAGCACATTTGATGGAGGATCGTATGGACATGAATTTATATTGCGATACAATTTTATAAAATAAGTACTGCGTTTTAGTTTTATGCCGCAACCTTTTGTAGGGTTGCGGCTTTTTTATTAGAGTGGCTTTATATAGTTTTTTGTTTTTAAATTTTCAATATTCAACGTACAATTTGACATGTTCAATGAAATACAATCTATTGCATTTCATCGCTATGTACATTGAATATTGTTCGTTGAATATTGAAAATTTATTGCACGGACTAACCGTAAAGAAAAGTCAATCCTAATCAAGCCTATACCGTCCAAATAGTCCCAAAGATTTTGATTTTGTACATTTACCGGGAAGATCAACCCCAAAATCGGTAAATGCATGGCCGCTGCTGAGTATTTAATATCAAGCACAGGATTTCGAGAATCAGTTCAATCAATTTTTTTAAAGAAGTTGTTTGCTGTTGCTTTTGCCACTGTATTATCATGCATTTCATTATCAATATCGGCGCAGGTGAAAACCACGCAGCATGAAACAGGCGTATTAGACAGCACAGCAATTCTTGCGCTCATCGACAAAGGCTCATCATTAACAGACCAATTACCAAATGAAGCTTTGCAATACCTGGATGATGCATTGGAAAAAAGCCAGCGCTCGCATTATTCCAAAGGAATTGCACTTGCCTCTGCAAAACTGGGTAAATGGTATTTTGGAAATGATATTGGAAAGTCAATCAGCCTGGGGCGGCAGGCTTTGAATAGTTATGAAAAAAATCAATGGAGCACGGTTGATAATATTGCAGAAGTATATTTACTGCTTGCGGAATCTTATGATGAGCGGGGACAGATAGATTCTTCTGCCTATTTTTATTATTTGCTGGGCGATGAAATGGATGCAGGCAACATCACCAATCCCGACTTTGCAATAAGTATTTGTACCAAGCTTGCTATTTTCTGGATGAACCTTGACAATGGAGCACCCAATAAAGAATATTTAAAGACAACACGGCGGCTTGTTGAAAAAGCAATGCTTGCATCCAAAAAAATAAAAGATCCGGCAGATGCCGCTTCAAGTGTTTACTTTATACAGGGCGCTTATTACCAGGGCATCAAACAATTTGACAGCGCCCGTTTTTATTACCTCAATTATATTACTGAAAGAGAAAGGCTTAATAAATTACGCATTACAAGAAAAATATCTACCTATTATAATATCGCTGATACTTATCTCCAGGAAAATAACCCTGTTGAAGCCCTGCATTATATTGATACGATAAAAGAAATTGGCAAGGATCCGCAGAATACAGCGTTCCTGGCTTTTTATATAACGCTGATCGATTTTCTTACCGGCAAGGCATTGTTCCAGCAAAAAAAATATAGTGAAGCAGTTACATTGCTAAATAAAACACAGGAAGAATTAAAGAAAACAGGAAGCCATTTCCGGAATGAAGTTGTGGAAGCTTATAAGATATCTGCAGCATGCTATGAAGCATTGCATGAATATGAAACGGCACTTAGGTATAAAAATATTTATCTAACGTTGTACGATAGCCTAAGTAAAAAAGAAAAAGTAGATATGATCAGCAGGTTGGAAATACGATACCGCATAGCCGAAAAGGACAAAGAACTTGCTATCCAAAAACTTACTCTTTCAGATATTGAAAGTAAGGTTCGCAATAAGAATTTACTGATCATAGGTATATTATTATTTTCATTGCTGGGCATTTCGATCTTTGGCTTGTGGCGAAATAAAAATATTGATAAACAAAAACTGCAGGAACAAAACATCAATAACCTGCAACAAAAGATAAAGATTGAAGGACTGCATGCAAGTATATCTGGAGAAGAAAAAGAGAGAACCCGTATGGCCAGGGAATTACACGATGGTATTGGTGGTTTATTGTCTGCTGCAAAAATGAATTTTGAATTGCTGAGAAATAAAATACCGGTTCAAAATAAAGCAGATTTTGATGATGGGGTAGAATTGCTTGAAACAGCAGGTGTAGAATTAAGGCAGGTTGCCAATAACCTGATGCCCGAAATGTTATTACAGGAGGGGTTGGCAGCGGCCGTAGAATCTTTTTGTGAGCGAATGGCCAGTAAAAGTAATACCTGTATCACTTTCCAGTCTTTTGGAACGCAAAAAAATATAGGCCAGCTCACAGATCTGCCCATTTACCGGGTATTACAGGAATTGATTCATAATATTGTAAAACATGCAAAGGCAAAAACGGCCCTGGTGCAGATCAATTTCCAGGATGATGACGGCCTTAGCATTACTGTAGAAGATGATGGCGTAGGCATTTCTGCAACTACATCAAACGACACAAAAGGAATGGGATTAAAAAATATTAAAGACAGGATAAAAGAGTTGGGAGGAAAAATAGATATTCAAAGCTCAGCCGGAAAGGGTACAGGTTTTTATATTGAATTTCACAATGAAAATATTGATACAAATGATTAACGTTGCCATCACCGATGATCAATCCATTATCATAAATGGGTTACAAAAAATACTATCAGATAAACCCGGTATAAAAATAACAGGAACTTTTATAAATGGAGATGCGTTATTGGATGCATTGAAATTGGAGCAACCAGATGTATTATTATTGGATATTCAAATGCCCGGTAAAACAGGCATCGAACTGGCAGGTATCATCACAAAAAAATATCCGGCAATAAAAATAATTGCGCTTACCAATTTTGATTTGCCCGCACAAATAAAAAGGATGTTGCAACAGGGTTGCCAGGGTTATCTTTTGAAAGATGTGAGCCCGGAGATCATTGTTGCAGCAATAAAAAAAGTATACGCCGGCGATATGTATATCCAGGAAGAGATCCAGGTAAAATTAGTGAAAGGGCTTTCAGAACCAGCCACCGGTGTTATCACCCGCAGGGAAAAAGAAATATTAAAACTAATTGTAGAAGAGTACACCAATAAGGAGATCGCTGATAAATTGTTTTTAAGTTTGCGTACCGTAGAAAATCATCGCAATCATTTACTTCAAAAATTCGGGGTGAAGAATACCGCAGGGTTGGTGAAGATTGCGATACAGGAAGGACTTTGTTGAGTTATGAGTTATGAAATTTTGGAAACGCAAATTAATGGTTTAAAAAATAAATTGTTGCCGTGGTTTGGTGTTATCACCAACCACATTAGAATGGCTGGTGAAAAGACCAGGCCATGGCAAGAGAATGGCTGGTGAAAAGACCAGGCCATCGCAAGAGAGTTATAAGTTATGGGTTATTGGGAATGCAAATTCGTGTAATTCGTGCCAAAAATTCGTGTTTAATTAAATCATGTTTATACCGAAGGATTTCCAATGCCAATAACGTCTAACCAAAAAAAGTTTATGAAGAAAATCAATATTGCCCTGGCTGCATTCATTATTCTTACAGGGTTTTCGTTCCTGTCATGCAAAAAGAATTCGTCAGATGACAGCAGTAATAACAACAATAATAATACATCGCAGGTGCCGGCTGTATTTTCGCATTTCAATTCATCGGTAACCATTTCTACGGATGGAAGTTATGTGACGCTACAAACCAATGGCTTGCCAGAACATAAAAGCCCTTATTATCTAAGTACTCAATGGGAGCCAACTTTATATGAGGCTTATAATGGCAGCAATTCTAATTTTAATCTTAATCCAAACAGGATCGCATCACAAAATCTTACATTTAAAATCCCTTTCGCCCCTGCTGTGAGTGCAACACATGAAGCAACGCCATTGGGTCCAATTGGTGTATCTGTGAATGGAGTTCCTTTATATAATCAATATGCAGGACCTTCGCAACCACTTACCAACGAGATAAATTCTTTCGATCAATATAACGGACATCCGCAAATGACAGGGCAGTATCACTATCACGTGGAGCCGCTTTTTATTACTGCATACAAAGGCAAAGATGCATTGATTGGTTTCCTGCTTGATGGGTTCCCGGTTTATGGGCCAATGGAAAATGGCGCTACGTTAACTACTGCGGACCTTGACACTTACCATGGACATATAGGTGTTACCGCAGATTATCCAAATGGCATTTATCATTATCATATTACAGCTGATGCTCCTTATATCAATGGCAGTGGATTTTATGGAACAAAAGGATCAGTAACACAATAATGCGAAAAATAGCATTTATCATTTTTTGTTTTAGCCTAGGGTCGGCCTGCAATCAAAAGCAGCCGACCCTGGTTGCTTTACAACAAAAGCAAAGCCTTCCATATTACACCGGCCCGGATTTTACACCCTACTGGTTTAATAATGAAAAAACAATTCCCGATACGATACATACCATCGCATCATTTTCATTTATTGATCAAAATGGAAATACTATAACTGAAAAAACGGTTGCCAATAAGATTTATATCGCTGATTTCTTTTTTACGGCATGCCCGGGTATTTGTCCAAAGCTTACTAAAAATTTAAAGCTGGTACAGGAAGCTTTTAAAGATGATCCTGCCTTTGTTATATTATCACATTCTGTTACTCCCGATAAAGATAATACCGCCGCTTTAAAAAAATATGCACGCAATTATGGGGTGATCGATAATAAATGGTTTTTACTTACCGGTAATAAAGATTCAATTTATACCCTTGCACGTAAAAGTTATTTTGCAGATGAAGATCTTGGTATGAAAAAAGATACCAGCGATTTCCTGCATACAGAAAATATGCTTTTGATTGATAAAAAAAGAAGGATACGGGGAATTTATAAAGGAACATCGGCATTGGAAATGGAGAATATTATTAAGGATGTGAAGTTGTTGGAAAGTGAATGAGTGAATAAACCCTGTCGGCGGTTGCAAACCCCGACAGCGGTTGGCACTGGAATCGACAAATGTTTTAGGATTGGTCTTTCCTTACTATTTTAGAACTCAAAATTCGTAACACGCTTGAAATTTAAAAAGAATCTCATATTTATTTTTCTACCTGTTTTATTGCTGGCTGTATTTTCATGTACAGAAAATAAAAATGTAAAAGACAATCCTGGCAAAACCTATTCTGTATTTATTACTGATACATCCCTTCATCTCATTAATGGAATTTTGTTTTATAAAGATCAGCAAAGATTTAGTGGAGCATTAAAAGAAGCATGGCCAAATGGGAAGCTAAAAAGTATTGAACATTTTTTAGATGGAAAACACGAGGAACTGTCGGAAACATTTTATGAAGATGGAAAGAAAGAATCGACACGTTGGTATAGCAATGGAGAAAAAGACAGTGTTCATACAGGATGGTGGTGGAACGGAAATAAAAAATATGAGTATCATTTTAAAAATGCTGATTACAATGGCATGTTCACCGAATGGTATGAAAGTGGGAAAATGATCCAGCAGGTTATGTATGAAAAAGGTGAAGAGTTGTATGGTAAAGGTTGGCGGGAAAATGGAAAACTCTATATGAATTTTGTGATGAAGGACGGAAGAAGGTATGGAATGAATAATTCGAATCTTTGTTATGGACTTAAAAAGCAGGATGTCAGCTATCAGTAATCAGGCTTCATCAAGTTGTCTGTATTTTTAATATTACTTCTTTAAATCAATTTCCTCCATACTTCGTGATAGATATAAAATAAAAATATTAGCAGGAAAATTTTTAAAATTTCAATGTAGTTTGAATCAATCGGTAGCATTTAAAAGAATTGGATCAGATATTCAACCTTATTAGGTTATAAAGGATAGCTTATTTTAATTATTGAAGTTCACCTGTTATTAAAAAAAATGATTTATTAGTAGAAGCCTTTCTACAAATTGGGAAATGTATTTTATTTTTTTATTCAATTGGGTGATATTTTTCAATACAATTTATCACGGCATGTATGTTGTTTTATTAGTGGAAACAAAAAAATAATATATGAAAAAGATGCAATTAGTAATGGGTAGTTTAATTTTTATTGGTGGATTTTCAGCTTGTAATAATAATGGTGCTGATACAAAAAAAGATGTCGATCAATTATCACAGTATGTTGACTCAGTAGAAAAGATGGAACCGGTATATACTACAACGAAATGGAATGAGATCCAGTCTGGGTATAGCGACAGAGAAATGAAAGTTGAAAAAAATGTTTCCAATTTGCAGGAGGAAGACAAACAAAAAGCGGACGAAAGCAAGGTTAAATTCACGGCTTTAAAAGGGAAGTATGACATGAAGATAAAAGAAGCACAGGAAGAAGCAAATAAGCCTGATTACAGAATGGTTTTAAGAACAAAGTTATTTGGTGAAGGAAAGATTGGAAGCGATATGAGTTTTAAATGGGTAACTGCTAATAATATCAAAGACGTTTATGAAAAATTTGTAAGCACTGTTGACGATAATAAAGATAAATACACCCGTGAGGATTGGGATGAGATCAAAGTATTGTATGAAGCACTTGATAGCAGGAAGAATGAAGTTGAGAAAGACCTTGCTACCAAAGATAATTTACGAATTGCTGGTTTGAAAATAAAATTCGCTGCAATAAAATCTGTTGAAAGGCCGATGGCGAAAGTAAAAGAAAATGAAAAATCAAAAGATTAATTATTAAAAGTAAAAAGTTATAAATAATTTATTAAGCGCTCCGTTTTATGGAGCGTTTTTTTGTTGCGCCAATGAAGAGTCCAATTTATTAGTCCTAATAAAATAATGAAACAACTATGTTGTTGTTAAAGCTAGTTAGCTTTTAAAAATATTTCATCCAATTTTTAAATAATTAAAATTGTAAAACAATGGAAACAATAAAAGAGAATATTTATTGATGTCAACATTGATGAATATGTAAGACTGGAACACAAAACTTTATAGAAATGCAATGGTAGATATTTCTGATAAACAAGGATGAAAGATATCTTTGTTTATATTTTAATTGCTAATTTTCAAATTATCCAATTGTTCCTGTTCCTCCTCTTTGTGTATATCATGTACGTATTGAAACTTCAGGTGATCATAAAATGAATGTTTGTCGATCAGGATTGAAACAAATCCCGCTATCATACCCGCAAGCATAAGATGAAAAATAACATTGTGCCTGTCTGTCATTTCCAAAACCAGGATAGCTGAAGTAAACGGTGTTCTTGTTACTCCAGTAAGAAACCCAACCATTCCACAAAGGATGAGCAGGTTGCTGTCTGTTGGCGTTAAATGAAACAATCCTGCCATTACTGACCCAATACTTGCACCTGCACTTAGGGCAGGAGCGAAGATACCGCCTGATGCACCTGTGGTGAATGATAGTATTGGCCCAACTATTCTTAAAAATGGAAGGTCTTTATGAACATATTTATCAGGCGTGAATAAGGTTGTTGCAATGATCTCTTTACCCGATCCGAAAACACGTTCATGAATAAAAAATGCAAGTGTTGCTAAAATCAACCCACATATAACGGCATACAATACATGCTTCCAGTTTGCTTTAAAGCTTGCCTTCCATTTAAATATTTTCAATATGATCCTACCTGTAATACTTCCCAGCAGTCCGGTTATAAGTGCTATTGGAATAATGATTAAGAACATCCAGTTACTCAGGTTGCTTACATCAGGATAACCTAAATATAAATAAGGGCCAAGTATAGACTGAGCTGTTAACCCAGCAATGATAACAGCCGTAAATAACGCAGTTTTAAAATAGCTTATATGGGTTTTAGTAAGTTCTTCTACCGCAAATACAATTCCTCCGAGCGGGGTATTGAATGCGGCAGCGAGGCCCGCTGCTGCACCTGTCATGATCATATTTCGTTTAGAAATCTTTGGCCACCAATCAGGCAGCCACATATTTATTTTTCTGAATATCGATCCTGCAATTTGGATGGTTGGTCCTTCTCTGCCAATTACGCCACCACCAAACACCATGGTAAGGCTTGAAATTATTTTTATAAAAATGATCCTGAGGCTTAGTAGTTTGTCGATTTTGTAATTGTGTTTCGGGTTTGCCAATTCAATGGCCGCCATAACCTGCGGAATTCCGCTCCCACGTGCGTGGGGGGAGAATTTATGTGGCAGCCACCAGGCCAACACAAAACAGCCAGGTGTAATAAGAAAAAATAACCAGGCGGCATGGTGGAAAACAAAAGCAGTTCCCTGTTCTGCAAAAGCGAAGCTTTTAGTATAAAAAACAGCAATGATACCGGTTGCAAGCGAGCCAACCCAAAAAGGGATGGCTTGTAAAATGTTTAATTTTATGCGCTCACTTTTAATTCTATCGAACGATCTTTTAACCGCATTTTTAATACTGGCTGATATTTTCTTCATGTTGGTCTAACTGTTGCTGATCTAAAATTACAATGAAAGTGCCATAACCGGGGATCAAATTTTTTTTATTGAATCAAGAATAAATTATTTCCGCTTATCGGAATATAATTATTAATAAAAAATTTTTTATTTAATTGTGCACAATCTAATTTTGCAAAATTAATTAATGGACCAGTTACATCTTCAGAATCAGCTTTGTTTTCCTTTGTATGCATTGAGCAGGCAAATGACAGCATTGTACAGGCCTTACCTGGAAAAACTTGATCTTACCTATCCACAATACCTTGTTATGTTGCTCCTATGGGAACATGAAAATTTATCTATAAAAAAGATCGGTTGTGAGCTGTGGCTCGACAGTGGAACACTTACACCATTGTTGAAACGCATGGAAGAAACCGGTTTGCTTACACGAGATAGAAGTTCAGAAGATGAAAGAGTAGTAAATGTTCATCTTACAAAAGAAGGAAGGCAATTACAGAAAAAAGCAGTAGGCATTCCGGATAATATCTTTTCAGAATTATCAATTACCAATGCTCAATTGAAATCTTTGAAGAAAGAACTTTCAGCAATATTGAATGGCCTGGAGAAGAAGAAAGAATTATGAATTGAGAATTATGAATTAATAAGAATAATATAGTTACATGAATCAGAATCGGGAGAATAAAAAAAAGTATTGGAAATTATTTACTGCGGTCATTCTATTTTCATTACCAGCACAACTGTTTGCTCAAACACAACCAGGCGATAGTTTATTAAAAGAAGTAACGCTTAAAAATGCTGTTGAATATGCGATCAGGCGCCAGCCGCTGATACAGCAATCTTTGATTGATGAACAGATAACAGATTCAAAAATAAAATCCAAACTGGCGGATTGGTATCCACAGGTAAATTTCAATTATAATATCCAGCATAATTTTTTATTGTCGAAAAGCCTTATCAATGGCAATCTTGTAAAGCTTGGACAGGATAATACATCGGCTGCACAGTTTACTGCATCTCAGTATATTTTTAACCGTGATCTTTTATTGGCGAAACAAACAAAGGGCGATGTAAGACTCCAGGCAAAACAAGCAACTGCAAGTGATAAAATAGATCTCGTTGTCAGTGTATCAAAAGCTTATTATGATATATTATCTACTTCACAACAAATAAAAGTAGCGTCAGAAAATATTACGAGGATCGAAAGAAGTTTGAAAGATGCGTATAATCAATATACCGCTGGCACAGCTGATAAAACAGATTATAAACGTGCTACTATTTCATTGAATAATACCAAAGCTACACTTCGTAGCAATGAAGAATTGCTGAAAGCAAAAAAAGAATACCTGAAAGCATTGATGAATTATCCTGAATCAGATAGCCTGAATATTGTGTACGATACATTACAAATGGAAAAGGAAATTGTACTTGATACAACATTACTTCCTGACTATAAATCAAGGATTGAATACCAGATATTGGAAACACAAGGCAGACTGTTGCAGGCGAATGTTAAATATAACAAATGGGCCTACCTGCCAAACGTATCTGCAAATGGAGCCTATAATTTTAATTTTCAAAACAATGATTTTGGGAAATTGTATAACAACAATTACCCCAATTCATTTGCAGCACTTACACTGGGCTTTCCAATCTTCCAGGGAGGAAAAAGAAAATCAAATATTCACGAGGCGCAACTGGAATTAAAAAGAAATGACTGGGGCATTGTAAGTTTAAAGAACCAGGTTAATTCAGGCTATGCCCAGGCGTTAGCATCCTATAAATCAAATCTTGCAAACTACCAGGCATTGAAAGAGAATGTTGGATTGGCAAAAGAAGTATATGATGTTATCCAGCTACAATACAGGAATGGTATCAAAACCTATCTTGAAGTGATCACATCAGAAACAGATCTAAGAACAGCACAAATAAATTACTATACTGCTATTTACCAATTACTGGCAAGCAAATTAGATGTGCAGAAAGCCGCAGGGCAGATAAAATATTAATAAAGTATAACCCGAATAAAATTAAAATAAGTTTTCTATGGCCTTAAAAAAAATTATTGCTTATACAGGGTTGGTCTCAATTGTTTTATTGACCGCCTGTGATAATAAAAAAGCGGAACCCCCAAAAGCACCGCCTGTTGTTTCTGTTGTTTTAGATACAGCGAAAACAACAGATGAAGTTTATTATGATGAATACCCGGCAACTGTTACTCCTTTAAATCAAATTGATCTGCGTCCACAGGTGAGTGGTTTTATAAGCGGCGTTCATTTTAAAGATGGTGATCGCGTAAAGAAAGGGCAGTTGCTTTATTCTATAGATGAACAACTATATGCAGCCAATTACCAGCAGGCAGTTGCTAATTTAAAAGTACAGGAAGCCAACCAGGATAAAGCACAGAAAGATGCAAATCGTTATCATGAATTAGACAAGAATGATGCAGTAGCAAAACAACTTGTTGATAATGCTGATGCTGCTTTGGAAGTTGCAAAGAAACAATCAGACGCATCACGGGCAACCATACGAGCTGTACAAACCAATGTGCGTTATACAAAGATCTATGCCTCTTTTGATGGCGTGATTGGTATATCAGCTGTAAAAGTTGGAACAGCTGTAACTGCGGGACAAACTTTGTTGAATACCGTTTCTTCAGATAAAGAACTGGCGGTGGATTTTAATTTAGATCAAAAAGAAATATTTCGTTTCACAACATTGCTCAATGGTAAACAGGAGAATACTGATTCTACTTTCAGGCTGGCTTTTGGAAACGATGTTTATCCTGCACCAGGTAAACTTTCATTGCTTGACAGAACGGTTAATCCACAAACAGGAACCATTAAAGCAAGATTGATTTTCTCCAATGATAAAAATTTATTGATCGCAGGTATGAATGGAACGGTGAGGGTTAAGGCAAATAGCACAGAGAAATCTATCATCATTCCTTATAAAGCAATTACAGAACAACTCGGAGAATTCTTTGTATATATTCCCGGTGATAGTGATAAAGTTTCCCAGCGAAGAATTGTGTTGGGAAAACAAATAGGAACAAATGTTATTATTAAAGATGGTGTGAAGGAAGGAGAAGTAGTAGTTGTGCAAGGTGTACAAAATTTAAAAGAAGGTACGGTGATCACAACGAAGCCACCTGCGCCGCCCGCAGCCAACAAGCCTAAATAGTGCGCTAATAAGGAATAAGAAATAAATAATAAGGAATAAGAAAGTTTTATAATGATAGCAGATACTTTTATAAAAAGGCCGGTAACAGCAATTGTGATTTCCATTGTGATTGTATTGGTGGGAATTATTGCAATGACTGTATTGCCAATAGCTCAATACCCGGATATTACACCTCCAACAGTTACCATTACTGGTAATTTTACAGGAGCAGATGCACAAACTGTAGAACAAACTACCACTACTGCAATTGAAACACAGGTGAATGGAACGCCGGGAATGACTTACATGTCCAGCAATAGTACGGGTAGTGGTCAAAGCAGTATCAATGTAAATTTTGAAATTGGAACAGATGTAAACATTGCTTCGCTGGATGTGCAGAACAGGGTGAGTGTTGCTCAACCTGCTTTGCCAGATGCAGTAAAGCGTTTAGGCCTTACAGTTCGTAAACGCAATCCAAGTATCATGGTGGCACTTGCACTGTATTCTCCCAATGGTACACACGATGCAACTTTTATTGGTAACTATGCAAACATTTATTTGAAAGATGCTTTGCAACGTGTAAAGGGAGTAGGAGATATCGTATCCCGTGCGGATGATTTCGGAATGCGTGTTTGGCTCAGCCCGGAAAAACTGGCAAATCTTGGACTTACAGCTGCTGATATTGTTGCAGTACTTTCTGAACAAAACCTGCAGGTTGCAGCAGGAACCATTGGTGGTAATCCACAACCAAATGTTCAAAGTT
This sequence comes from Ferruginibacter sp., assembly GCA_039934735.1. Classification (GTDB taxonomy): domain Bacteria; phylum Bacteroidota; class Bacteroidia; order Chitinophagales; family Chitinophagaceae; genus Ferruginibacter. Next base: position 21,932 of record JBDTLP010000056.1, read on the forward strand.
TTGAATACAATGTATTAACGAATAGCAGGCTTAACACAAAAGAACAATTCGAAGACATTATTGTAAGAACAGTACCGGCTACGGGTACACTCGTTTATTTAAAAGATGTTGCAAGGGTTGAACTTGGAAAATTTGATTACGGTACCAATGCATATGTAAATGGAAAACCTGCTGCATTTGTTTTGATATACCAGGCTCCCGGTGCAAATGCTATTGAAACATTTGATGGTATTAATAAAGCTTTGGTTGAAATAAAGAAAACATTTCCAAAGGACATTGATTATTTAATGCCACTTGAAACTGTAACAGTTGTGAAAGTTTCTATCGAAGAAGTAATTCACACATTGGTAGAAGCTTTATTGCTGGTAATTTTTGTTGTTTTTCTTTTTCTTCAAAACTGGCGTGCAACATTGATACCTGTACTTGCTATTCCTGTTTCATTGATTGGTACATTTATATTTTTTATCCCTTTTGGTTTTACGATCAATACACTAACACTGTTTGCATTTGTACTGGCCATTGGTATTGTGGTGGATGATGCGATCGTAGTAGTAGAAGCCGTGCAGCATTATATAGATCACGAAAAAATTTCTGCAAAGGAAGCAACTAAAAAGGCAATGGGTGATATTTCCGGTCCTGTAATAGCAATCGCATTGATTCTTGCAGCGGTATTTGTTCCTGTTGGATTTATACCGGGAATCGTTGGACGATTGTATCAACAGTTTGCTATTACCATTGCCGTTTCTGTTTTGATATCCGCATTCGTAGCGTTATCGCTTACGCCTGCTTTATGTTCTATCATGCTCAAACCATCTAAAGAAGAAGGGGCAAGAAAAAATATACTGGAAAAATTCTTTGCATGGTTCAATAAAGGATTTGGTAAAATGAATGCTGCATATACAAGAGGTGTTGGCAAATGGATAAGGGCTACACCAGTTGTATTAGTCATGCTTGTTTGTTTATTCGTGGGGCTTTTCTTTTTATTTAAAAGCAAACCATCAGGTTTTATACCAACAGAAGATGAAGGAAGGTTGTATGTAACTTATGAAATGCCCGAAGCAACTTCTACTACAAGGAGTAAAGCAATGTTGCTTGAAATAATGAAAAGAGTAAAAGATATCCCTGGTGTAAAAACAGTGGGTGGTTTGGCTGGATTGAATATCATTACTTTTTCAAATAAATCAAATGCAGGAACCATGTTTGTTTTGCTAAAGCCCTGGGATGAACGCAAAGACAAAGAACTGCAATTGCAAAGTATTCTCGCTGCTATTCAAAAGAAAACAGGAGATATAAAAGAAGCAAGGATACTTGCCATTGGTCCACCAGCTATTCCAGGCCTGGGTGCTACTGCCGGTTTTACTTTTGAATTACAACAAACTTCAAGCACAGATAGTATTCAACAATTTGAAATTGTTGCAAGAAAATTCCTCGCTGCCCTGAATCAGCGGCCCGAGATTGGAATGGCTTATACTTTCTTTACATCACATACACCAAGTTACCAGGTAGATGTTGACAGGGAAAAAGCAAAACAACTAGGTGTTAATATTTCAGATGTTTACAGCACGCTGTCAACATTGCTGGGAAGTGCTTATGTAAATGATTTCAATTTGTATGGAAGAAATTTCAGGGTAGTAGCACAAGCCGATAGCTCCTATCGGTCATCAATATCCGAACTTAATAAATATTATGTACGAAACAGTACCGGGGGAATGATCCCGCTTGGTTCTCTGGTCACAACCAAGGTGACTGAAAATCCTTACCTGATCTCTCATTATAATATTTATCGTTCTATAGAAATTAATGGATCACCAAAACCTGGATTTAGCAGCGGACAGGCAATTGAAGCATTAAAACAAGTTGCTGCACAAACTTTACCTGCGGGATATGGATATGAATTTTCCGGGTTAAGCCGCGAGGAGTTGAAAGCAGGTAACAGTTCAACAATGATCTTTGCGATCTCGATCATTTTTGTATTCCTTTTCCTTGCAGCATTGTATGAAAGTTGGTCGGTTCCATTCTCTGTATTGTTTGCTGTACCGATTGGTGCCTTTGGATCAATCCTTACACTGATATTCTTGCCAAAACTTACCAATAATATTTATGCCCAGATTGGTTTGATAACGTTGATTGGTCTTGCGGCAAAGAATGCAATCCTGATCGTTGAGTTTGCAAAAGAAAGAGTAGATCGCGGTGTTGATATTATGGCTGCAACTTTACAAGCGGTTCAATTGCGTTTGCGCCCCATTGTTATGACATCGCTTGCATTCATCCTGGGCGTATTGCCATTGGCTTTTGCAAGCGGCGCAGCGGCTGAATCACGTAAAACAATTGGGTGGACCGTATTTGGCGGCATGTTATCTGCAACCACACTTGCAATATTTGTTGTACCGGTATTGTTTGTATTGATAACAAAAATATCTTATCGTAAAAAACTTAAGGAACTTAAGAAAGAAAAAGAAGAGGAACATATGGTGGATCAATCGATCACGGGCAGGAACCTGGGGTAACGGCAATCGGCAATCGTAAATAATCCTGTCGGCGGTTGTAATGTGAATGGTGAATAGTGAATGGTGAAATCTTCGTAGTTATTACTAAAGCTGATGTCTGATGTCTGATGTCTGATATCCCATTGCGAACCTTCCGAATAAAAAATTGTTACTTATAGCTAACAGCTTATAGCTTGCAGCTGCTCTTAAAAATTTCAACCATGAAAAAAAGAACATTAGGAATAAACGGCCCACAGGTTTCTATGATCGGCCTTGGATGTATGGGTATGAGTGCATTCTATGGAGATAGAAATGACACAGAATCAATCGCAACACTGGATCGTGCGCTTGAACTTGGAATTAATTTCCTTGATACTGCAGAAATTTATGGGCCACACATAAATGAGGTATTGATCGGTAAAGCAATCAAAGGAAAAAGAGATAAGGTTTTCCTGGCGACCAAGTTTGGTATTTATTTTACTCCCGAAGGAAGAAAAATTGATGGCAGCCCGGCAGCCATACGTAAATCTGTTGAAGGCAGTCTTAAGAATTTACAAATAGATACGATCGATCTTTATTACCAACATCGCCCTGATCCGAATATTCCTGTGGAAGAATCAATTGGAACCATGGCAGATCTTATAAAAGAAGGAAAGATCCGATATATAGGTATTTCAGAAGCTCCTCCGGAAATTATTGAACGTGCGCACGCAACGCATCCAATCACTGCACTTCAAAGTGAATATTCTCTATGGACACGAGACATTGAAAGCAATGGGGTACTGGACACCGTTAGGAAGTTAGGAATTGGTTTGGTTCCTTATAGTCCCCTGGGACGTGGGTTTTTAACCGGCGCATTAAAAAGTCCTGATGATTTTGAAGCAGATGATTTCAGGAAACACAATCCTCGTTTCATTGGAGAAAATTTCAATAAAAATCTTGCAATTGTTGATAAGCTAAATGAATTTGCAAAAGAAAAAGGTTACACTGCTTCTCAAATTGCTTTGGCATGGGTACTGGCAAAAGGTGAAGATATGATCCCAATTCCAGGAACAAAAAGAAGAAAATATCTGGAAGAAAATGTAAGTGCTGTTGATATTAAATTAAGTGCAGAAGAATTATCAGAGATTGATGGGATATTTCCTCCCGGGATTGTTGCAGGAGCGAGATATTGAGTTATTCTAAAAAAGTTTCTCTATTATTTTGTTGGCTTCTAAATAAATGTTCAATATTCAAAGATCAATATTCAATGAAATAATAAATAAGGAATAAGAAATAGATTTCCAAATAAACGAATGGATTCATAAATATGAAATAGCTTACTTTCTTATTCTTTGTTCCTTATTTATTACCATATTATTTCTTCCTGAGTATTTTATATATTTTAATGGCACTCATCAGCACGATAATAAATAATAATAATCCCAGCACTCCCCACACAATACTGATGCTTTGTTTTACAGAAGCAAGCATTACGATCGCTACTAAAAAAATAGTTGCCACTTCATTCCAGATGCGAAGTTGTTGTGAACTAAAACGAAATATACCTTTCATTTGTTCCGAATAAATTTTCTGAAGTGTAAAATGATACGCATATAATCCTGCAACAAAAGCAAGTTTTATCCATAACCAGTTGGGGATACTTCCATACAAACATGCCATCCATGTTCCAAATATCAATGTCAGCATTGCAGATGGCCATGTTATACCCAACCACAATCTTTTGATCATGATACCAAACTGGTTTTGCAAAATCGTTCTCTCCGGTTCGCCTTTATCCTGTGCTTCCGTATTATAAATAAACAATCTTGGAATGTAGAACATACCGGCAAACCAGGTGACAATGAAGATGATGTGGATGGCTTTGATGTAAAAGTACATTGGGTGAATGGGTGAATAGTGAATGGTGAATGGTGAATGGTGAAAATATGAAGTGTTTTAAAGTAAAGAAACTTTATTTTTATGGTTAAGATTTTATTGAAGTTATTAATCCAGTTAAAAGTTTAAAGCATTTTGTCATAGTGATAGATAAATTATCTTTTGGAAAGGTTTTAAAATAATTTAATTTTTCTGCGATATCAAATGCGGCATCAATCTCAATTAAGGAACCACGTGAAATCTCAAAATATCTTTTTCTTTCCACGGGTGATCGGCGTGAACTGCCTTCTGCAATATTTAAATGAACTGAAAGTGCTGCTCTTCTAATTTGAGATATCATTCCAAATTTTTCTTCAGGAGGCAGACAATTCGAAAAACGATAACATTCTGCTACAAATTCTTTTGAGGCACTATATACGTCAAGCTTTTGATGATTAAGTGATAGGAACATACATGGTGATTATAATTCACAAAATACAAGATAACAGGTGAATTGTCAATAGTGAATTGTGAAAATATGTGGGTTATTTTCTTGTTCAAACCTGTTTAAATCACCATCTTTTTCAAATAAATACTGCAACTATTTTAAACGTATTATTTCAGCGGAAGCTTCGCATTTTCACCATTCACTATTCACCATTCACAAAAGAGCTCGTTAGCTCTTTCAACGTCCCCACCCACAACGGCTCCACATTCAAACACGGAATCATCTCATACGTTTCCCCTCCCGCTTCCATAAAACTTTCCTTTCCCCTTATAGCAATTTCTTCCAGTGTTTCCAGGCAATCACTTACAAATGCGGGGCAAATGATGAGTAATTTTTTTATTCCTTCTTTGGGCATTTGCTCTAAGCGAATATCTGTAAACGGTTCGAGCCATCCTTTTCCTAAACGTGATTGAAAAGAAATGCTGAATTTATTTTTTGGGATACCAAGTTTTTCTGTAACAAGATTTGTTGTTGTAAAACATTGATGGCGGTAACAAAAATCATGGGCAGGTGATGCAACATCACAGCAAATCCCTGTTTTTAAACAATGATTACCGGTGATATCAGATTTGCGTATATGCCTTTGCGGTATACCGTGATAACTGAATAAAATATGATCGTATTCTTTGTTGACATAAGGACGCATTCTTTCAGCCAAAGCATTTATATAATCGGCGTCGTTATAATAAGGCTTTACAAATTCAAGCGTGAAAGGATAATTGTTTTTTTTGTGAATTGCTTTCGCATGTTCAACAGCCGTTTCATAAGATGACATCGCATAATGCGGATACAATGGAACGGCGATCACTTCCTGTAAACCTGGCTGCCGTTTCATTAAATTATCAAATCCATCTTTTGCTGTGGGATTTCCATAACGCATGGCAATTTCTACAGGTATGTCAACCTGTTGTTGTAAGGCATGTTGTAATTGACGGGTAGTTTCAACAAGTGGCGAACCTTTATCTGTCCAGATTTCTTTATATGCTTCGGCCGATTTAGGTGCACGTGTGGGAACAATAATTCCTTTTATCAATAAAAGCCGGGCGATATAAGGAATATCAATCACTCTTTCATCCATTAAAAATTGATTCAGGTATTTTTTTACATCAGGAACGGCTGTGCTGTCAGGAGAACCAAGGTTCATCAATACAATGCCACGTTTTTTATCACTCATAATCTGCAAATGTAGTAACTCGTCAATTTTTTTAAATAAAAACTAATAGAATTGCTACAAAACGAGCCATTCTGAACAACTCATTCATGATAATTCACGTATTATCATCAGAAATGACAGTGTAATGACATTATGATTAGTAAACACAGGCTCACTGGGCTAATTTTGCAGAGCTAAAACATCATTGATTTATATAGGAATGCAAAATCAAAGAACTACAAATATTGCTGAGTTTTTTATAGTTGGGATTAATTATAAAAAAACAGATGCATGCGTTCGTGGGCAGTTTGCAATAAATAATGATCAGTATGAACAGATCATTTCCCTGGCTCCAACTTTTGGTATTAAAGAATTCTTTGTTTTATCTACCTGTAATCGTACAGAAATAGTTGGCTTTGCAGAAGATGCAAATAATCTTTCGGGACTTTTATGTACACAAACAGAAGGTTCTTTAGAAGCTTTTATGGAGATGGCTTACATAAAATCCGGCGTGCATGCAATTGAACATTTATTCAATGTTGCTGCAGGAATTGATTCACAAATATTGGGCGATTACGAGATTATTGGCCAAATTAAACTGTCTGTAAAATTTTCAAAACAAAGAAATTTTATTGGTGCGTATCTTGAAAGAATGATCAACGATGTACTAAAAGCTTCAAAAAAGATAAGAACAAATACGGCATTGAGTGGAGGAACTGTTTCTGTTTCTTTTGCAGCCGTTCAATACATAAAAGCAACATTTAAAAATACAGGCAATAAGAAAATATTATTGCTGGGTACTGGAAAGATTGGAAGTAATACCTGTAAAAATATTGCTGATTATTTACCTGGTGTAACCGTTACATTGATAAACCGTAGTGTTGAAAAAGCGCAGGAACTAGCTGCTCAATTTAATTTTCAATATGACCTTATTGAGAATATGGAAGCTTGCATCCATGAAGCAGGGATTATCCTTGTAGCCACAAATGCAAATGAACCATTGATATTGACCAATCATTTTTTAAGCAATGATAAAAAACTGGTCATTGATCTTTCTGTTCCGTGTAATGTTGCGGAAGAAGTAAAAAAACTTGCACATGTTGAATTGATAAATTTAGATGAGCTGAGTAAGATAAAAGATGAAACATTGTTGAAGCGCTCTGCAGAAATTCCAAAAGTGAAAATGATCATTGCAGAGCATATTGATGAATTCATCGAATGGCATGAGATGCGCAGGCATGTACCTGTGTTAAAACATGTTAAGAATAAATTACTCACAATTCATTCTGATACTATCTTTGATCCTTTGATTGCCGAATCTTTTTCCTGTGATGAGAGGTCAGCAGAGCATAAAATTCAAAAAGTGATCAACGGAATGGCAGTAAAAATGCGCTCACAAAACCAACCTGGTTGTCACTACATAGAAGCAATCAACGATTTTATTTCAACCGCTTCGAGCCAATAAAATGAATTCCATTATAAGAATAGGAACAAGAGAAAGTGAACTTGCTGTCTGGCAGGCAACACTTGTAAAAGAGATGCTTGCTGATAAAGGCTATTCCTCCACGTTAGTTTACATAAAAAGCGAAGGCGATATAGACCTGAAAACACCATTGTATGAAATGGGTGTACAGGGAATTTTTACAAGAAGCCTTGATATTGCTTTGCTGAATAACAGGATTGATATTGCAGTGCATTCGATGAAGGATGTGCCGACGCAGTTGCCGGAAGGAATTATACAAGGAGCTGTATTGAAGCGTGGGAATTATAAAGATCTATTCGTGATTAATGGAAATCAGCAATCAGCAATCAGCAATCAGCAAGGAGAAAAATATTTTTTTGAAAGTTTGGCAATGGCTGATATCCGATATCTGACATCTGAAATCAGGCCTTTTGTGGCAACGAGTAGTATACGTAGAAAAGCCCAGCTTCTCCATCGCTATCCCAACGCAACGATAGAAAATTTGCGTGGCAATGTAAATACCCGTTTGAAAAAATTAGTAGAAAGCAACTGGGATGGGGCCATCTTTGCCGCTGCAGGTTTGGAAAGAATTAATCTTCGCCCGGAAAATGCAGTTGAATTGGATTGGATGTTACCAGCACCGGCACAGGGAGCGATCATGATTGTATGTAAGGCCGGCGATGATGATACTTTAACTGCTGTTGCAAAACTTAATGATGAAGCAACTGCAATATGTACAAAAATTGAAAGAGATTTTTTAAGAGAATTGCTTGGCGGTTGTTCAACACCAATAAGTGCATTGGCTCAATTGAATAAAGATGAAATATATTTCAACGGAAATATTCTTTCCATTGATGGTAAACAAAAAGTTAAAGTAGAAAGGTCTGTAAGAAAAGAAAATATTCACGGTTTTGGTAAACACATGGCAATTGAATTATTAAAAAATGGCGGTCAGCAGATTGCCGATTCAATCAGGAATGCAAAATAATATATCGATATTATGTACGCGTTCATTGGATGCACAGCTTATAAAAGAAGCTGCTGGAAAAGGTATTGATATTGATGTGTTATCTTTTATTGAAACGATACCAATTGAATCAGTAGAAATTCAGCAGGAGATTGAAGCTGCGTTGAATGCATCAGCAACCGTTGTGTTCACAAGCATGAATGCTGTTGAAGCTGTGCATGAAAATATTATTGATGAAAATCCGGAATGGACGATATATTGTATCGGCAATACAACGAAGCAACTTGTAAAAAAATATTTTCCTTTATCTGAAATTGTGGGTACAGCAGATAGTGCTGTTGAGTTAGCAGAATTAATAGTTGAAGAATCTACCGCAGAAGAAGTGATATTCTTTTGTGGTGATCAACGAAGAGATGAACTGCCAAATAATTTACGACAACATGGTATTGAAGTAAATGAAATTGTAGTTTATCAAACAATTGCTTTACAACATAAAATAGAAAAGGAATATCTCGGTATTTTATTTTTTAGTCCGAGTGCAGTAGAAAGTTTTTTTAAGAAGAATAAGCTTAGTGCAAAAACAATCTTATTCGCAATCGGAACCACTACTGCATCAACGATAAAAAAATATACAAGTAATAAAATTCTTGTTTCCGATCAACCGGGAAAAGAATACCTGGTAGAGAAGATGATAGAATATTTTACATAACCCTGTCGGCGGAAAAATGGGAATGAGTGAATAGGTGAATGTGTCAATAATAAAGCCTCTGATTTAAAATAACAGCTGATTTCTGATATCTGAAATCTGACATCAAAATAAAAAGCAACGAATGCTAAAAAACGACTTACTCCTCAAAGCTCTCCGTGGTGAAAAAACAGATCGTGTTCCTGTATGGATGATGCGCCAGGCAGGAAGGTATTTGCCGGATTATATGAAGCTGAAAGCGAAGTATGATTTCTTTACCCGTGTACAAACCCCGGAACTGGCAACAGCAATAACATTACAACCCATTGACCAGGTTGGTGTAGATGCTGCAATTATTTTTTCTGACATACTTGTTATTCCACAGGCAATGGGAATGGAAGTGTTGATGGAAGAAGGAAAAGGCCCTTCATTGCCAACCGTTATTCAAACACAGGCAAATGTAGATGCGTTGATCACTGACAATGTTGAAGAAAGTTTGAAATATGTTATGGATGCTTTATCATTAACAAAACAGGAATTAAATGGACGTGTGCCATTGATCGGTTTTGCTGGCGCACCATGGACATTACTTTGTTATATGGTAGAAGGAAAAGGGAGTAAAACCTGGGATAAAGCAAAACAATTCGCTTACACGCAGCCGGTAGTGGCACATAGTTTATTGCAAAAGATAACTGATATTACTATAAAATATTTAAAGGCACAGGTAAATGCAGGTGCAGATGTAGTGCAGGTATTTGATAGTTGGGCTGGTTCATTAAGCCCGGCTGATTTTAAAATATATGCACAACCATACCTGTTACAAATTGCTGATGCATTAAAAGATCATGCTCCTGTAATTTTATTTCCAAAAGGAACCTGGCATGCATTGGGTGATCTGAGTAAATCAGGCGCTTCCGGTATTGGTATTGATTGGTGCATAGAACCTAAAATGGCAAGAACATTTACCAATAACAATATTACTTTGCAGGGAAATTT
>JBDTLP010000057.1:0-31745 GCA_039934735.1 Ferruginibacter sp.
CTGCCACTCCACGATCCATCCTGATTCACTCGCCCTGTTCTTAATATTATCAATGCCACTTCCTTTGGAAATGTAAGTACTTTCAAATCCTCTTCCATTATCTTCTATACCAATACGCCAGGTATCATTGCTAAAAAAATCAATTTTAAGTTCAGTACAATTGCTGTGTTTTACAGCATTGTTTACACATTCCTTCAGCATTAAAAATATATGAAGTATTCTCCCAGGTGTAAATTCAATATCCTTTACAATGTTTTCATTGTAGTTGTATTTTATGTGTGGATAATTCTGCATCAATTTCAGCATCCATAATTTAAACCGATCAGCGAGGCCTGTAAAGGGTAAATATTCATTCTTTAAAACCCAAATCGTATCACTCAATTGCGTTACCATGCTTTGAGCATTTGTATCCAGTTGCGCCATGATAACATCATCTTCTGTTCCTTGTTTTTCCCGCAGGTATTTTACGTTTGCAGTTATTGCCGCAGCATACGATCCTAAATTATCATGCAGGTCGGCGGCGATTCTTTTGCGTTCACTTTCCCTTGCCAGTTCTACGGCTTTGTTTGACAACAGTTTTTGTTCTGCAACTGCAAATTCCATTTTTCTTTTTTGCGAAAGGCGATAATTACGGTACAGTGCCCATATCAGCAATAAGCCAAGTAAAAATAAAAGCGAAGATCCAATGCTTAAATAACGGCTCCGTGTAAGCGCATAATTTTGTGTGATGATGATGTTCTGTTGTTTCTGAAGATTATATTTCGCTTCCATTTCTGCAATGGCATCACTGGAATTTTTTTTATACAAAGAATCTTTTAATCTGATAATATTTTTAAGGGTTGCATTGTATTCATCCAGCTGATTTGATTTATGATAATTTTCTCCCAGCGCTGAATACAGGAAAATGAGCTTGTTGATGTTATTTATATTTTGCGCAAGCCCTATTCCTTTTTTTGCAAGATCAATGCCTTTTACAGTTTGACCGGTTGATGCATAAAACATAGACAACTGTGCCATATCGGAAATGATCATGATTGGTTCGCCGATAAGTTGCCTTACATCCAATGCCTCTTTCATATCTTTTTCTGCTCCTGCATAATCCTTTTTATTGATGAACATATCCGCTCGTATATTCAATGAATTGGCAAGGCAAACTAAGTTTTCATTTTGCCTGGAGCAATCCAAAGCAAGTTGTATAAAATAAAATGCCGAATCAGCTTTTCCGATATTGTTATAAGAAGAAGCATTGTTTGCATAAACCACGCAGGCCTTTGATATCAACCCCGGATTTTTCTGACAATACAAGGTTGCTTTATTTAGCCATTTGATGGCAGTTGGATATTGTTCCAGCTCCATATTCGCCCATCCAAGCAATGTATATGCTTTTACAATACCAAGGCTGTCTTTTACTGGTTCGGCATATTGAAGCATGTTGAATGCCTGTTGAATGGCTTCTTTACTTTGTCCGTTACGCACAAGACCTCCACAATGAATACTCATTATTTCCAATCCGACAGAATCAATATTTTTTGTATCAACGGCATGTTGTATAAGACTATCACCCAGTGCCAACCCTTCAGTGATCTTTCCTGCTTTATAAAGTGATATGCTTAAATAGTTCAGCATTTGCAAATATCCCTTCGACTCTTTTGAAAAAAGTTGCTGACCAATTTCAACATAACGTTGAAGACTGTCTGCCGAAAGTGAAGTGAATTGATCGCAGATACTAAGTACGGCTTGTTTTTTTTCTTCCGTGGAGCGGGCGTTATTAAAAACTTTTCGCAAAATATCGAGCCTGTTTGTTTGCGCAAACGAAAACGGCTTTAAAAAAAATAAAAACACGCAGGTAAAAAACAATTTCACTAAGTGGTAACGCATATAACCATGTATTCAACATTTAAAATACACAATAAACTTTAATGTAAATAATCGCAACAATTATAAAAGTCCATCTACTACAAATTGAGTATGCCACTACTACACATTAAGTATATGACCAGTTAATTACTAGAAAGACTTTTGTACCGGACAACTAAAACTTACATAAAATGAAAAAATTATTACAACTACTGCTTTGCATCTGCCTCCTAAGCTATGCAAAAGCACAAACAGCAGAAACGGAACCAAACAATGTTTGGAACCAGGCGAAAGCCCTTGCTATTGGTGGCACCGGAACAGGTACTGCTGATCTGTCTTTCGACGAAGATTGGTGGAAAGTCGTTACTCCATCGGATGGGAAACTTACCGTCGACTGGGCTTCCACAAATGGCTCGCTTATTTATTGCCAGGTATATGATACGCTTGGAACGATCGTATTTGTTTCAAACTATACAAACGCTTCATCTTCCGAAAGCGTTGATGGTTTGGCAAAAGGAACTTATTACTTAAGGTTCGTTGCCTATTACAGCACCGAATCCACTACTTATAGTTTTACACCAACATTTCTTGCTGCACCTGTTGCAAACGATGCAGAGCCCGATAGTACCGTTGCTACCGCACTAACGTTACCCCTTAATGGTTCAGTAAACGGGCATATTGGTTATTATTTCAATAATCACAGGGATTCAATGGATGTTTATAAAGTAACGGTTGCCCAGGATGGCCTTTTATCATTTACCATTACCAGCGGAAATGGCCAGGATGTATATGCACAATTATACGACGGCGATGGCACTACTTATTTTATAGGTGGCTATACAACTAATACTGCAACTTATTCAAAAGACGGATTAGCACCGGGTGTTTATTATATCAGGATATTTACCTATTATACTACTGAATTTGTACCGTACACCTTATCAAATACATTTACTGCGCCGGCGCACGCAAATGATCCGGTTGCAAATGAAACGCCTGCAACCGCCAGTACATTGCCCCTAAACGGATCCGTTACCGGTCATATAGGCTATCATTACAATGCCATAAGAGATGATGTAGACTGGTGGAAAGTAACTGTGAATGCAGATGGCAGGCTTGATTATACGATTACCAGTGATAATGGTCAGAATGTGTATGCACAGCTATATGATGGTGATGGTACGACCTACCTGGTGGGAAATTATACATCGAATACTGTTACGTATTCAAAAGACGGATTGGCACCGGGTATATATTATATAAGGATTGCAACTTATTATACCTATGAATGGAATTCCTATACATTATCCAACACATTAACCTTGCCCGCACAGGCAAATGATATTGGCTCTAATGATATTTACACAGGTGGAAATGTTTTTGCTCTAAACTCAACCACTACAGGCCATATCGGCTACAGGTACAATGGTAATATTGATGCAACTGACTGGTATAAAATTACTACAACAGAAGACGGACAGATCTCGTTTACCATTACCAGTGAGAATAACCAGAATGTATATGCACAATTATATGATGGCGATGGCACATCTTTACTCGCAGGTGGTTATACAACATTAACAGCAAATTATTCAAAAGATGGATTGGCTCCAGGTACTTATTACATAAGAATTGTGACGTATTATACTACAGAATTTGCGCCTTACACCTTAAGCAATACTTTTACAACTATTCCTTCTCCAAATGACTTCGAGCCCAATAATACGAGGGCAACTGCAAGTCCGCTTGCAATAAATACAACTATTACTGGCCATACTGGCTATCATTATAACGGTGTTCGTGATGATATAGATTATTATGCGATTACATTACCGGTGGATGGTAAACTATCTTTTACTATTAGCAGCGGAAATAACCAAAATGTATATGCCCAGCTTTTCGATAATGATGGCACAACCTATCTCGCAGGTAATTACACCACTTTAACAGCAAGTTATTCAAAAGATGGATTGGCTGCCGGCACTTATTATATACAGGTACAAACTTATTATACTACTGAATTTGCTCCATACACATTATCCACTTCCCTGGAACCAATGACATTCCTTGCAGAAACAGCAGGGGATAATTCAGCTCCTTTTAAAGGAACATTACTTCCGGCGAACACAGCAACAGGCGGGCATTTATATTACTATTATAATCTTCAGTATGATAATACTGATTGGTGGAAGATAGGCTATGATGGAACAGGAACAATGGCATTGCACATCGACCTCGAGCAAAACCATTTCAACACAGATTATCCATACATTACTTATAACCTTTACCTGGATACACTTTTAGCACCGGTTGCAACAGGACAGGTTCATGCGCCAACCAATACAATAAATTTAACAGGACTTGCTGTTGGAACTTATTATCTGAAATTGGACCAGGGCTTCAATACATTCGGTGCTTATCAACTAAATGCAGCCTATACCGAGAAATGTGCAAACGTAGTTGGAATAACTTCATCCGCAATATTAGCAGGATGCCAGGGCACCATTACTTATAGTATCACAGGGGGATTGGCTCCTTATACTGTACAATTATACAAAGATGGTTCGCCATTCGGTTCAACACAAACAAGTACTGGAACCATCACGTTCAGTAATCTTGCAGCAGGTTCTTACTATGCAAGATCATATTCTTTCGGTGGATCAGGTCAATGCAATAATGTTTCAACAACAACAGTTTTTGCTGCACCTGCTATACCAACCATTTCTACAGGTGGTGGCGCAACAACGTTCTGCCAGGGTGGAAGTGTAACACTTACGGCAACAGCAGCAACCTCTTACTTATGGAGCAACGGCGCTACAACACAAAGTATAAATGTAACGGCTAGTGGTAGTTTTACAGTTATTGTTTATAATGCAGGTGGATGTCCAAGCGCTCCGTCAGCTGCAACGGCTGTTACAGTAAATCCATTGCCAACAACACCAACAGTTCAGGCAAGTGGCGCAACCACTTTCTGCGCCGGCGGAACTGTAACACTTACTTCAAGTGCTGCAACTTCTTACTTGTGGAGCAATGGTGCAACAACTCAAGCTATCACGGTTAGTACAGCTGGTAGTTATACAGTTGTAGTTAAAAATGCAAATCAATGCTCGAGCGCAACTTCAGCAGCAACTGTTGTTACTGTAAATGCATTACCTGCTACACCAACAATTGGTGCAGGTGGCGCAACTACATTCTGTACACCAGGAACTGTAACACTTACTTCTAGTGCTGCAACTTCTTATTTGTGGAGCAATGGCGCAACAACACAAGCTATCACCGTTAGTGCCAGTGGATCATTTACAGTTGTAGTTAAAAATGCAAACGGATGTTCTTCTGCTACTTCTGCAGCAACTGTTGTTACAGTAAATCCTTTGCCAACTGTTACATTATCTCAATTCACAGAAGTATGTTCTACTGATGCAACATTCGCTCTGTCTGGTGGTTCTCCTGCTGGCGGAACCTATAGCGGAACAGGCGTAAGCGGTGGACAATTCAATCCTGTAACTGCAGGTGTTGGATCATTCCCAATTACTTATTCTTATACAAATGCAAATGGTTGTACTGCAACTGCAACACAATCTATCACCGTTAATAACTGTACTGCGCCATGCAATGCTACTGCAAGTGCTGGTGGCCCAACAACATTTTGCGCAGGTGGAAGTGTTGTATTGACTGCCTCAGCAGGTGCATCTTACTTATGGAATAACGGTGTAACTTCAGCTTCAATAACGGTAACTGCTGCCGGCAGTTATTCAGTGGCTGTTACAAATGCAAACAATTGTACTGCTACTTCTAATACAATTGTTGTTACAGTAAATGCATTGCCATCAACACCTACAATTTCAACAGGTGGTGCAGCAACAACATTCTGCGCAGGCGGAAGTGTAACACTTACTTCAAGTTCAGCAACAAATAATGTTTGGAGCACAGGCGCAACAACACAATCTATCAGCGTTAATGCAGGTGGTAACTATAGTGTTACTGTTTCAAATGCAAATGGTTGTTCTGCAACATCTGCTGCAACAGCTGTTACAGTAAATCCTTTGCCAACAGTTACACTTGGCCAATTCACTGCAGTTTGTTCTACTGATGCAGCATTCGCTCTGTCTGGTGGTTCTCCTGCAGGTGGCACTTACAGCGGAACAGGTGTAAATGGTGGACAATTCAATCCTGCTACTGCTGGTGTTGGATCATTCCCCATTACTTATTCTTATACAAATGCAAATGGTTGTACTGCAACTGCAACGCAATCTATCACCGTTACTAATTGTACTTCACAATGTACAGCAACTGCAACAGCAGGTGGAGCAACAACTTTCTGCGCTGGTGGAAGTGTTGTATTAACAGCTTCAGCAGGTGCAAGTTACTTATGGAGTAATGGCGCTACATCAGCTTCAATAACGGTAACTGCTGCTGGCAGTTATTCTGTAGCTGTTACTAATGCAAACAATTGTACTGCTACATCTAATACAATCGTTGTTACAGTAAATGCTTTACCAGTTACACCAACAATTTCTGCAGGTGGTGCTACTACATTCTGTACAGGTGGAAGTGTAACACTTACATCAAGTGCTGCAACAGGAAATACATGGAGCAATGGTGCAACAACAGCATCTATCACTGTTAATGCATCTGGCAGTTTCACCGTTACTGTTAAGAATGCAAACAATTGTTCAGCAACATCTGCTGCAACAGTTGTTACAGTAAATCCATTACCAACAGTTACACTTGCTGCATTCTCAGCAAAATGTTCTACTGATGCAGCATTCGCTTTAACGGGCGGTTCACCTGCAGGTGGCAGCTATAGCGGAACAGGTGTAAATGCCGGACAATTCAATCCTGCTACTGCTGGTCTTGGATCATTCCCGATCACTTATTCTTATACTAATGCAAATGGTTGTACTGCAACTGCAACACAATCTATAACTGTTAGCAATTGCACAATTGTATGCACTGCTACCATTACTGCAAGCGGAGCAACTACATTCTGCGCAGGTGGAAGTGTGAAACTGACTGCTTCTGCTGGTGCAAGTTATTTGTGGAGCAATGGAGCAACAACAAACAATATAACGGTTACAGCTGGTGGAAGTTTTACAGTAAAAGTAACACAGTCTAATGGCTGCTTTGCAACTTCAGCAGCAACAATTGTTACAGTAAATGCTTTGCCTTCAGTTCCAACTATTACAGCAGGCGGCCCAACTACTTTCTGTACTCCCGGAAGTGTAACACTTACATCAAGTGCTGCAACAGGAAATACCTGGAGCAATGGTGCAACAACAGCAAGCATAACTGTTACTACTAGTGGCAGCTACTTTGTAAAAGTTACCAATGGAAGCGGTTGCTCAGCAACATCAGCGGCAACTATTGTAACTGCTAACAATTGCGGTGGTGGTTATTGCACTGCAAACGGAACAAGCAAAAATAAAGGCTACATCAACAAAGTTAAATTCAGAACCATTAACAATACAAGTGGATGGAATGGAGGTTATGGTAATTTCACAAATCTTACTGCAACAGTACACAAAATGAATTGCTACAGTATATCTGTTACACCTGGCTATGTGGGTTGCAGCAATAGCCCATTATACACACGTGTATGGATAGACTGGAACCACGATGGTGATTTTAATGATGCAGGTGAATTGGTTTTTGCTCCTGCTGGTGCAAGTACCGGAACAAGAAATGGTTCAGTAAGTGTTCCATGCAATGCACTTAGCGGCACAACAAGAATGAGAGTTGAAATGCGTTACGATTGCAATCCTTCACCATGCGGAACATTTACTTATGGTGAAGTAGAAGATTACACAATCAATGTATCAGGAAGTACAGGAAGAGGTATCGACTCAGAAATTGCAGATGATATCATACTCACTACAACGTTCAATGTTTATCCAAACCCGGCTTCTAATGAATTGATCATTCAACGTACCAGTAACGATAATTCTACGATTGTAGATGCAAATGCACAATTGCAGATCGCAGATGCAAACGGAAAGGTTGTTACACAAGCAAGGCTAACAAAATCTACTGAGGTAATCAATGTAAGCAGGTTGTCCAACGGAATTTATTTTGTTAAGATAATATCCGACAACGGCATCATAACCAAAAGGATTATGGTTAGTCATTGATAAAACATAAAATCATTTCTGCTAAAGGCAATTACCGGGAATGATTTTTTTAAAAACACAACTCATAATGGGTTGTGTTTTTTTATGTTTAATAATTATACTTTATACAAGCCATAATCATCTTTTATAAAAAAAATCATTCTTCCGAAGGACTTAAACAACAATAACCATGGATGCAATCCGTGGTATTTAAAAACACGCTCAATACCAACCCTGAAAGAGTTGAACTAATAACGACAATATTATATAACGGCAACTGGTAAACTATATATTATAGTTATATGAACTCAATATTCTACTTAACATTAATTTAATAACCTGTCTTGAGCATAAGCCATAACAGCCTGTGAAACTATTGACTGTAAAGGCTTTCATAATTCCAGGAAGTGTTTTGCCATACTAAAAACGATTCAATCATGTACTAGATTTTAAAAAAACTCTTTATACTTTTGTTCTATCAATTTAAAAAGAAAAAATCCCTGGTTCTGTAAGCGTACATTTTCCGACCATTTCATTGCCCGCCATTTGAGTATTTTCTTTCGATCGCTCCATTAAAATTTGTATTAATTATTAACCTTAAAACTTAAATGTTATGAAAACAACTATTGTAAAAAACACGAAAAATTATTTCATTGCCTTTGTAGCATCAATGCTCCTTTTGGCAAGCACAAATGTTATTGCATCTGCAAAACTGCCTGACACAACCGGGAAAGAAGTATCCGTACAATATCTTGGAACAAGATATGATCAGCCTTTGTTTCAATTAAATGTTCCAAACGAATCGGGAGAAGACATGATCATCTCGTTGGAAAACATGAATGGTGAAACACTTTATACTTTTAAATTAACGGGTAGTTTATTCAGTAAAAGAATTTTATTGGCAACTACTGAAACAAATATCAGCTTAAACCTGAAAGTGTATTCAGTTAAAACAAAGCAGACTCAGTTATACCAAATTAATAAGACCACAGAAGTGCATGATGATGTTGTTATCAACCAGGTAAAGTATTAAAATTTTAAAGCGTCATTTTAAACCTCCACGGATTTAAAATGATGCTTTAGCTATTGCCTGTTAGCATCGGTTTAATTAAAAAGCTTATTTAAAGCTTTTTATTACTTTTAATCTGCATATTATGCAGCTCCTCCTTTTCAATTGGCGGCTTTCATTTTATTTATCATGACTTTTCAAACTTTTCTCCATAAAAAGATTGTGTAATTCTTATTGATCCTACGATCTCTTTATTAAACTCCTCCAGTTGTTTTGCAGGTATCCACAATTCATTGTGAATATCGCCACCTACATTTTGGATTGGAAACTGTTTTAAATAATCTACAGGCAGATCAAAAGCAGTAACATAACCTGCATAACCTGAAAACGGATCATTGGTATTCCATTCAGATGTGCGGCATAAAGCTCATTCATCACCGGATAAAAGATCGGTTGCCATTCAAGCCTTGGAGGAAATGCCGTATATCCTGATTCAATGATTAGATCAAGTTCTTTTTAGCCGACCGGACGGTATAAAGTTGTTATGTTCATTTATAAAACGGTTACTGAATTTTAAGATCGATTTCACTTGCTGATCCGGTATCTATTTTATTCATTATCATGCTTGCTCATTTATATTGCTCTAATCTCTGCAAATGATTTTTTTTACTATAAATCATTTCCAAATGCAAGGCCCGGTTCTTTACTGCCAATAAAATCGAGTTTGAAAACTTTGAAATCCCGTTGGAAGAAAATTTAAATCCGGAATTGAGGAGCTTTTGAAGGAATAAAGCCCACTCAGGGGCGGAACCCGGCAAAAATAATCATTTTACCCATTTTAAAATGGCGTTGTAAATACGCTCTTTAGCGTATTTACACTATATAATTATCCACAAAACACCTTTTTTTTAAAATTTTCTTAAATATATTTTTCCATACGAAATAAATTCTATTATATTTGTGCTGTAGTAAATATACTACATCTCTAAACGGATCTCTACTACAAACTCCACTACCTGCTAAGAACCCCCAAGAAAAAGTCTAAAAGCTTCGTCTACCATTTCCTTTTTACGCCAACATTCCACCTCGGAATCCAATACCTCTCAGCGATTTTCATCGAAAAGCCATGATCATTAGCATTTACACTTACACTTTATATATTATGCAACATCTCTACTATTACACTCAGAAACCAGCAGGAAATAAATCTGCTTACAAAACGCTTTTTTCATTCTCTGCTAAATTATTATTGGTAATACTGATTGCATTCATCGTAATGCTGATCAATATTTCAAAAGCATCTGCAAAGGGGCAGTTAAATCCTTCTTTTAAGCGTGCTGTCAATGAATCGGCTTTTTTAAAAGCTGCCAGCAATAAAGTACTTGTTATTGAATACCGCTTAGGATTAAAATAGCTCAATATAAAGCTGTTGCAAATCATGCAGGTAACCCATCTGCAGGAAGATTTCTTATTCAGCTTTGAATTACAACCTCAAACCAAACCTCTTAAAAATTATTAAATAATAAACCAGGGGGTCATTTATTAATTTTTTGCTTACTATAATATCTCTTAATCCAAAACACAAGAACATGCAACAATTAAAACTCCGTTTTTTTTTATTTTTCGTTTTGGCGTTTACCGTCGTATTGCCAAACGAAACTTTTGCCCAGGCAGGAAGGCCTGATCTTTCTTTTAATACCGCAGACCAGGGTTATAATAATATTAACGGCGGCGCCAATAATGCTGTAAAAACTATTATCATACAGCCAGATGGTAAAATTATTATTGGCGGTGGATTTACTACTTATAATGGACAACCGGCTAACTACCTGTTAAGAATAAACGCAGATGGCTCAAAAGATGCAACATTCAATACCGGCGGCAGCGGACCCAATGCAACTGTTAAATGTATAGCACTACAGGCAGATGGAAAGTTACTTATAGGAGGAATTTTTACCACTTATAATGGCTCACCGGCTGATGCGATCATTTGCCTGAATGCAGATGGTTCACCAAACAGGACATATACAACTACCTATGGATTTAATGATGTACCAACTATTAACATTCAGCCAGACGGAAGATTGTTGGTTGGGCGCAAACCTTACGCTCATTTGGTTCGCATAAACCTGGATGGCACAACAGATGCAGGTTTTCACACTTCATTCGGTGGTTATGGCCCGTATGATGTTTATTCAGTTTATGCTACAGCAATACAAAGCGATGGAAAAATAATTGCAGTTGGAGAATTTCAACGATATGCAACAGGAAGCGGTTTTAGCGGCATTGTACGTTTGAACTATGATGGAACAAGAGATACATCATTCAATAATAACCGTCCACTTGAAGATTGGGATGTTCAGGCTACCGTAGGGACCGGGGTTGTAAACACCGTTTTTATTCAACCCAACGGAAAAATAATTATTGGGGGAGTTTTTAGTGATTACTCAACACGTACCCTACATTCTACAGTAAATAATATCGCACGGTTAAATATAGATGGATCAGTTGACGCTTCATTCAATGCTTATGGTGCAGGAACAAATGGAGCCGTAAACACAATGGCTTTACAACAGGATGGTAAAACATTAATAGGCGGTGCTTTTACCAGTTATAATGGTACTCCTGTAAACAGGCTTGTTCGTTTGAATACAGATGGATCTTTAGACAATAGTTTTAATTTTAATAAAACAGCAACCGATAGTACCATATTTGCAATGGCCATTTTACCAGGAGATAATAAATTTTTAATTGGCGGTGCATTCTCATCGTATAATAGCACAGGCAGAAATAAAATAGCCCGTTTACATAACTGTTCAACAACAGGAAGTGTGACTAACGTTTCAGTGTGTACGAACCAACTTCCATATACCTGGAACAGTAATACTTATGCTGCAGCTGGTACTTATACCAAAACTTTTAACAATCCAACGGGTTGTGATTCCATTGCTACGCTTGTATTAAATCCTTCTGTAGGTAGCATTTCAGGACCAACACGTGTTTGCGTTTATACAGATGCTACTGGCGGCACTGCAGTATATAGTGTTACAGCAGCAGCGGGATCTACATTTACATGGACCGTAAGCAAGACTGCAACCATGCATATTCTAAGTGGACAAGGAACCAATACCATACAAATGAGGTTTACAAATGATTTTACAAGCGGCAATGTTTATGCTTCTGTAAAAAATATTGCATGCGGCTTTACGATTAAGCCTGCTTTAGCAGTTAATGTGTCTGCACCTTCTACCCCTTCTTCTATTATTTCAGGAACAAATAATATTTGTGCTGCGATCGGAACAGGCAATGCCGTCAGGTACACAATATCAAAAGTTGCAGGCGCCACGTCATATAACTGGACAGCACAAACCAACACAACCGGAATAATACATACTAACGGTCCAGGCATAAACGATACGACGATTGAAGTTATTTTTGAAAATAGTTTTTCATCAAGTCCCGTTACCGTACAGGCAGTCAACGATTGCGGAATAAGTAATGTAAGAAGTCTGAATATTGTAAGGCCCGTTCCAACAAAGCCAGGCACCATGAGCGGTCCAACTTTTGTTTGTGATTATGTTGCATTACAACCAGACGGCAGTACTGCCGGCGGAAAAGCATCGTACTCGGTTCCTTCAATTGCCGGCGCCCAGTATACATGGACCGTTCCCGCAGGTTCTTTCTTTCTTGCAGGACAGGGAAGTAATTATGTTACATTTAAGTATCCTGTTGGTTTTACCAGTGGTCCGGTTTCAGTAACCACGGTAAATGGTTGTGGAGCAAGTGCAGCAAGGTTATTAAATGTTACTACAGGATTGCCGGGTATTAGCGGTGCAATTACGCAAACAGATGTATCCCCTTGCCCCGGCAGACAATACACGTATTCGATACCTTCAATTCCTTCGCATGCTACTGCTGTTTATTGGTACTTACCAACAGGAGATACTATTTTAACTTCAGAAACATTTATTACAGTTACTTATCCAGATAATGCGGTTACAGGATTTGTTTCAGTACAGGCCCGCAATGGATGTGGTTATGGTTCTATCAGAAAATTAGCGATCAACTTGCCAGCATGTGGTAATGGATTTACACGCAACAGCGAAGCACCCGCTTTTTCAAAAATAAATACAGCTACACCTGCAGCTGATATGTTAGAAGTAAAAATAGCACCTAACCCTACCGTTAGTGATTTTAAATTACAGGTAATTACTTCAGCAGCAGAAAAAATTACGGTAAGCATTTTTGAAATACAGGGAAGGCTTATAAAACAAATATCTGTAACAGCAAACCAGCTTAACAGCATCGGTTCAGATCTTAATGCAGGTACTTATATTCTTGAGGTAAGACAAGGGAAAAACGTGAAGACAACAAAGCTTATAAAATTTTAATTAGCAGTGAATAGAATAAAATAACCAGTACTAAATATTATGGAGCCTGTAGTGTTATATTATATACTACAGGCTTTTTCATGCTATGTATTGTTAAGAAAAATAAATGTTCAACACTGGCAATGCTTATACCAATTAAAGCTGCACCAACAAAAAAAATTGTCAGGCTGAGCTTGTCGAAGTCGGGTTTATAAGGAAAATCGCCTTCGACAAGCTTAGGCTGACAGACAAGTATTAATTGGTATTACTTCTTCTTGTACGAAATATATTAAACCATCTTTTACAACCAGATATAACCCCAACCCCACCAAATATACCTACCCAATATACCTCTACGCTTATAATAATAGTTTTGCCTCCTCAATCATACTGTTATGAACCTGATCAATTTCCTGCTATTCCTTTTTATCTATATACCCATGAACATCATATGTATGTTGGTGGCAGCGCTGTTCCTGGGTGTTTTGAATAAAATATTTGGCCTGCATTTTCCAACATGGGTAATTGCGTTTGCAGCTGGTGTTATGGTATTTGTAATGCTGATGTCGTTGATTGAAACATCTTCTATGAAGAACGGCAATACTGCTTTATATTATTCTGCGACACTTATTATCAATATCATTATGATCATCATCATGCTTACATTTTCTGGTATCGGCAAATTGATATTTAAAAAACAAACGAATACCGAATTTAGTTTTGGCAAATCACAAAAGATGGCAGCAGTTGCCTATTGCATTGCTGTTGGCTCGTTGGCAGCCATACCTGTTCTTGCTAACGGAAAGGAACAACTGAAAGATGCAATCAGCGAAAAAAATAAAAAGCATCTTAAAGAAGCTATTGATACCAATAACAAAACAGCATTTAAAGAGGCGTTGGAAGAAAACAGCAATCTTGCCGAATTGAGGTTAAGTAATTATAACACACAATCTTTATTTGAATACCTGGTTGTTCAGGATAAATATGAACTGGTTGACATGCTTATTAAAAAAGATAAAACTGTTTTAACTTTTTCCATTGATTGGGCCATCAGCAGCCCGAAGATGATAAAAACATTGATCGACAATGGAATGACGCCAGCCGTTGTTGTTGAAAAACTCACTTATAAAAACAACACTGCATTGGCTAAAATGGTGGTTGAACAATATCATCCGCAATTTGATAGCGCCAATAATGCTATTGTAGAATATATTACCAGTAATGTTTTAGACCACAATAATAATCCTGCCATGCTGGATTATCTTGTTGAGCATGGCCTGGCAAAAAATCCTTTACAAACTAATGAAGCCATTTATTATTTTATTAAAAAGAATGATTTTACAAAAGTAAAAATGCTTGTTGAAAAAGGATTTCAAATAGACACTTCACAACATGCCATGATGGAAAAAGCAATCAGCAACGAGAACATTGAAATGATCAATTTTTTATTCGAACTTAAGTTTACCATAAACAGGCCTTACAATGAATATACATATGTTGAGTATGCCATCCTGTCGAATGCAGAAACAGTTATTGATCTTTTATTGAAATTAAAACCAGATGTAACAACATTACATCCTACTTATGACGAGGCAGCAATAAATGCATTGATTATGGCTGAGAAATACAAACAGCCAGTGATGCTTGAAAAGCTTAAGAGATATATTGCAGCGAAATAAAGCTTCTGTTATTTTTATGCTTTTGATCTACCGCTATGATAGATACGCGGATGACACGGATGGAACGGATAAAAACGGATCTTGATTGCTTCGCAATCAGTAAATTAATTTTAAAATACTTGCGTAGCAAGTATAAAATCCGTTTTTATCCGTGTCATCCGCGTATCTATCCTGGCACGTAAATAAAAACTACAAGCCTTTAAAATGCTCCAACATCTTTTTCCTCAATTCCATACCAGGTAACAAACCAGTCCCTGCTTCAAAATTATCCGCAGCATGTTTTACATTTCCCGTTGCAGGAATAACACATGTTACTGCAGGATGAGCTATAATATATTTTAAAAAATAAGCGGCCCAGCTTTTTATATTAAATTCGTCTACCCATGCAGGTAATGGCCTACTCTTTACAATGTTAAAAAGTTTTCCTACACCAAGGGGACGATTAATAAGTGTTGCCACGCCAAGGTCGGCAGCAGCAGGCAACAATCTTTTTTCTGCATTGGTTGATTGTATGGAATAGTTGAATTGTACAAAATCGATGGGTTCTTTGCGGATGATACTTTCCAGTTCTTCATGCATATCATCAGTATAATGCGTAATGCCGATATACCTTATTTTTCCTGATTCTTTCCATTGTCTTAAGGTAGTAAGATGCGTTTTAAGATCAACAAGATTATGGATCTGCATAAGATCAATGGTTGTTCTTTTCATTTTTTGCATGGACATTTCCATTTGATGGATGCCTTCTTGTTTCCCGCTCGTCCACACTTTTGTAGCATAGAAAAAATCATTGGCTATTTCCATATCTGAAGTAATATCACCAACAACCTTTTCCGAGTTTCCATACATGGGCGAACTATCGATTAATCTTCCACCGTTCGTATGCAATTGCTGCAGGATGTTTTTCAAAACCGGATAAGATTGCTCTTCTGAAACATCAAAGGTTTGCCAGGTTCCCATTCCTATTACTGGAAGTTCTTCGCCGGTAGAAGGGATTGTGCGTTTTATCATGATGGTAAAGTTAAAGACCCATCAGGTTTAAAAAACCTGTTAGGTCTGAGCCTGTACAGGCTAAAAAATATTTTAAAAATATTCTTTGTAATTCATTGTTGTATCAAAAACAATATTATATTTGTAGTATAACAACTACAAATTCATAGTAACAAAACTACAAGCTTACCTTTACTGTTACTACAAATCGGGTTATATTGAATCCCAATCCACTGATTTGCCTGCTTTTAGCAAATACCTATTCGCACCTGTAGAATTCTAACCTCATACCACAAACCTTAACTATTTATAATGCATTTTGATGTGAAAATATCTCCGAACCCGAGTGTAAGTGATTTCAAATTACAGATCTTAACCTCCGTCATTGAAAAGACGACGATCAAGATTTTAGGGATACACGGAAAACTTATAAAAGAAATGATCCTGAGCCCGTATCAAAAAAACATAAGCCTGGGATCTGACTTACATGCAGGAACCTATTTGGTAGAAGTAAGACAAGGAAACAATATTAAAAAGACAAAGCTAATGAAGTATTAAGCAGTAAAGGCCTGTAGTTTTTTTGTAGTACACGCCTTGCTAATCTATGAGCCCCCTGAGATGCAGGAAATTTTAATTCGTACAAAACTTACACCCATGAAAGCAACAGCGATTATCAAAACCAAAACAAAAAAACAAAGCTTACAAGATGTATTAAGCAGGATCGTGAAATAAAACCATAAGAGTTTTTGAGTTTTGATTTAAATGCTGTTATCAAGCCCACGTATTGAAAAATACTGTGGGTTTTTTATTACCTCCAAGGATGGTAAGACGGATGATACGGACGGAGCGGATGAACACGGATTTATGTTGCTTGCGCAACATGCTGAAAAATCCAGAACGATATCAAGAGTATTAAAGAAGCAAATACAAAAAAAATTATCTGTAAATTTTTTGGAACAAAAAATAAATCCGTGTTCATCCGCTCCGTCCGTATCATCCGTCTTCCAATCCTCGTGGTAAATTAAATTGCTTCATATAAAAAATATTTTCTCTTATCTTGATGACCTTTCAGCAAAAACAGCATTCAATATTACAAGCCCTAATAATGACTGACAAAGAGATCATCGAACATTTGCGGCAAAATAAATATGCTGTTGCCCTTAAAGGCATGTACAATATTTTTCCGCTTGCAAAAAAATATATTAAGGCCAACAGTGGTTCAACAGATGATGCAGAAGATATTTTCCAGGATGCATTGGTAGTGCTTTGTAAAAAAGTGCAGTCAGACAACTTCATACTTTCCGTACCCTTGAAAACGTATTTACTTGCCATTGTAAGAAATTGCTGGCTGCAGGAATTAAGAAAAAGAAAAAAATTACCAGTTGCTGAAATAACCGATGAAATTCCTGACACAGTAATAGATGAAGAACCAGGATTTATTTTTGCAAAAGCAGCTTTTGAATTGCTTGGAGAAAAATGCAAACAGTTGCTCATCATGTTCTATTTCAAAAAAGAAAGCTATAAAAATATTGCTGTTGCACTTGCATTCAGTGATGAGAAGATTGCAAAGAATCAAAAGTATCGTTGCCTTCAAAAAGCAAAAGAAACCTATATCACACTTTCAACCAATAACGCTCATGAATAACGATAGCATACTCATAAATAATTACCTGCAGCATGAAATGAATGATGAAGAAAGAACCGCTTTTGAGAAGAGGTTGGTAACCGATACAGCATTACAAAACGAATTGCGGATACAGCAACAAATAATAAATGCCATTGTGAATGCAGGTATGAAAAATGAATTCGCAAGTGCAATGAGGAAAAGGATTATTGTAAAGAGAATGATCACATGGACGATCGCAGCTGTTGCAGCAACTGTAGCAATTATCCTCTTGTTAAACATAAATCAGCGTAATGCTTCCGGCAATGACCCTGCAAATATTGATAACGTTACCAATGAACAGCAAATAAAAAATATCCTCGCTTTCATCAATCCTCCTTTACCTAAAATAAATGTTCCTTTTAGTGAGTACGTTTTTGATGCACAACAAGGTGAAACGATCTATTATAATTCCGGTTCCATTATTCATTTTCCTCCTTCTGCATTTATAGATGAAGCAAATAATATTATCAAAGGAATGGTAAAGATCAGTTACCGTGAGTTTGCTGATCCGCTTGATTTTTTTGTTTCAGGAATTCCGATGCAATATGATTCAGCAGGGAAAAAATATAATTTCGAATCATCAGGCATGTGTGAAATAAATGCGTTCAAGGATAACAAAGCCGTTTTTGTTAATCCGAATGCAAAGCCGGAAATCAATCTTTCAGTAACAAATAAAAGT
Organism: Ferruginibacter sp.; assembly: GCA_039934735.1. GTDB lineage: Bacteria > Bacteroidota > Bacteroidia > Chitinophagales > Chitinophagaceae > Ferruginibacter. Next base: position 18,358 of record JBDTLP010000057.1, read on the forward strand.
GCTTTGCACAATCTATATTTTTTGGATACGGCTAAGCGTAGCTGGGAGTTTATAGGTAAAGATGTTATTACTGAAGTAAAAAACATTTCCAATGATAAAACCGTTGCAAAAAATACTGTGGTTTCAGAATACATTGGTGCACCCGTTAAGCCAATGGCACCAAGAAAAGCGGATGATACACACCAGGCATTTAGCATTGAAGTGGATCCAAATTCATTTACAGAATTACTTGCTTACGATCATTTAAAATTTGAAGCTATTGATGTAAGCCCTAACATGCGTTCAGATGCAAATGAAGAATGGCAGGATGTAAAACTTGATCGTACTTCAACTGAAGGGATATACAACGTTACGTTTACAAACCCAAAAAGAAAAGTCGCTTATAAAGTACGGCCCGTACTGGAAGGTGAAAATTATGATGCTGCTTTAAAAGTGTTTAAGGAAAAAAATATTGCTTATGAACAGGCGTTGAAAGAAAGATTACAATCAGAAAAAAACATTTCAGATACTATCGCTATTAGAAATAAAAAACTAACGGATAATATAAACGCAGACAAGGAATGGAATGAAAAAATGAATGCGCTTATTGTTTCAAGAAATAAAAAGATGAGAGCGTTGATGCAAATGAAGATTTCTACTGAAGAAAAAATTGCAATAGCAGAACAACAAAAAATACAGGATCAATTACTGTTATTAAACAGGAATCAGTGGAAAACTGCTGTCGATATAGCTTTAAGCGAAGAAGTTATCAGAACTTTTACCATTAATAATTTCGGTGTATGGAATTGCGATCATCCACAATATCCAAAGGATGAGGTTCCTGTATATGCCAACTATACTGATAGTTTAAACAATAAGATATTTTTTCCAAATACTGCAGTCGTTTATAAAGGATTCAATGGTATTACCCAATTCCCTTCACAAATGCAGATACGTATAATACCCGGAAAGGAAAATATGCTTTGGAGTATTAAAGATTCTTCATTTTACTATTTCACTTATAAAGATTTTGCAGATGCAGGAATTAAAAGAGATACAAAGGAATTTACTTTTAAAATGAGAAAGGCAGATAAACCAGTTTCATCTTATGAGGAGATTAGGGAATTGGTAGGAAAGTTATAGCTGTTAAATACATTAATGGTAAACAAAATCCATTTTATAAACACTGCGATGAAAATACTTATAATAATTATATTCTCGTTTGGATTATCCCTACAGGGTTTGCTTGGTCAAACAAAAGCAGAGATATTAAAGTTTAAAATTGCGAAAGTTGATGCGGAAATAAAAACTGGAAACTATAAAATGTTATCGTCTAGTTACTATAATAAATATGGTAATGAAGTAATGTCTATAATGAGTAGTCCAAATTATAAGTATATCAGTTACAATGAATACCAGGATTCTCTTTTGGTAAAACAAATCGGAGTGGATTATAATGATGAAAAATTATCAGACAGCCAGGTTGTTAAATTTTTATATAAGTTAGATAATAATGGGATGATAATTGAAAACAAAATGATACTGTCAGATGGTAAGGTAAAAATCAATAAAATACATTATGATAAAGACTTTAATATTGACACACTACTTACAGATATGAATTAATAAATGAAAATTCTTGTGATAGTTTATTGACTGAATGTTGCAGTTATATAAATAAAAATGGAAGAAGCATCTCTTATTGTCATGATTCCCTTGGGTGGAATGGGCAGCATTTAAAAATAACAGAAAATTTTATTACCGATACTTTGCAGGCATTTCTAATTAAGGAATGTGAAGAAGATAATATTGATAATTGCAAACCATACTACATTAAAATTTATTATGATAAAGGTTGGATAACAAGGTTTGAAGACGAAAAGCAAGGAATACTGGTTGAGCATATATATGAAAGGAATGCCTTAGGGTTGGTTACAAAACATTTAACACATTCGAAAAGTCCAAACAGTGAATGTACGCAGGTAGATACATTAGTTTATTATTTTAGAAAATAGGCAATAACTCACAACAAACAAGATTTTAATAACAAGTAAAAAAATACTTGGCTTTTCTTTTTCGCATCTCGCCAATAAAAATCTTTTGCAAATCCCAACTTTGCAAAATGAAACCCACAGCTATTCCCTATTCCGTTTTAGATCTTGCTACTGTAATTGAAGGTAAAAAACCTGCCGATAGTTTTCGCAACAGTCTTTCCCTTGCCCAGCATGCAGAGCAACTTGGCTATAAACGTTTCTGGTTTGCAGAACATCACAATATGCAAAGTGTTGCAAGTTCTGCTACCTCGGTATTGATTGGCCATATTGCTGGCGGCACAAAAAATATTCGGGTAGGCGCTGGCGGTATTATGTTACCCAATCATGCGCCACTGATCATCGCAGAACAATTCGGCACACTGGAATCATTGTATCCCGGCCGTATAGATCTTGGTCTCGGCAGGGCGCCTGGTTCCGATCAGTTAACGGCCTTAGCCATAAGAGGAAAAAATTTCGGCGCTGAACATAATTTTCCTGATGATATACTGGAACTACAAAGATTATTCTCAGCAGAAAACAGCAGCAGCAACCTGCGAGCAATTCCCGGCGAAGGACTTGATATTCCAATTTGGATACTTGGCTCCAGCACCGACAGTGCAAGGGTTGCCGCTGCAATGGGTTTGCCTTATGCATTTGCAAGTCACTTCGCTCCTACTTATTTTTTACAGGCAATAGCATTATACAGGCAAAACTTCAAACCATCTGCACATTTAAAAAAACCTTATGTAATAGCTTGCGTGAATGTAGTTGCTGCAGATACGGATGAACATGCCGCTAGGCTGGCTACTTCCGTACAGCAACTATTCATCGGCGTTATATCCGGCAAACGCAAGCTGCTTCAACCGCCCTTAGATGATATGAGCAATACCTGGACAGCAGAACAACGAGCCGCTGTGCAACAAATGCTTACCTATTCTTTTATCGGCAGTGCTGAAACCATTAAAAATAAAATGAAATCTTTTTTACAGCAAACAGGTGTGAATGAAATTATGGCTACATCGCATATTTTTGATCATAGCGAGAGATTGAAGTCGTATGAGATTTTTGGAAAGCTGATGAAATCTATATAACATTCCATTTTCTATACAAACAATTGTTGCCTATGCTCACTATAAAAGATCTTACGCTTTGTTTTTGCTAATACTTTCATGGTCACTTCACTTCCATCTGCAGCATATTCCTGCTGGTAAACCTGGAAGAAATCATTTACGCCGGTAGTCTTTAATTGCTTATAAAATATTTTTGCATAATTGACAGTTTCCTTAATAAGCCTAGTGATTTTGGCAGCAGGAATTTTTCCTGCTATACTCATTGGGTGTATACCTGCCCGATACAATGCTTCATTGCGTATCTTATTACCCGATCCTGCAAATATGGATTGATCCATCAGCAGGTCTGCAATGGGTTTTCCTTCTTTTTCTTTGATCAGTTTTTTTACATAAGTCGGATCAAATTTTTTACTTAGTATATCTGTGCGCCAATCATACATTTCATTTAATGCCTTATCAATTTTACTTGCTTTGACTACATAACCATTGATTTCCCCATTGGCAAATTCCAGGTAGAAAGAACGATTCACTTTTTTTCTTTCATTGATAATCACATCACCAAATAATCCAAGATGGATCTTTACAATGCCATTCGTAAAAACAAGCAACAGGTTTTTACCAAAAGATTTTATATCAAGCAATTTTTTTCCTTTAAGCCAGGCAGTGGGCATGTTTCCATAACCACCTGCTTTTTTTACAAGCTTACCTTTAAATGGTTTTAACTGATCAGCAAGATGTAATATGGAAGGACCTTCAGGCATAATGATTCTTTTAATGTGCAAAAATAAGATATTGCAAATCCGATGCCTTTTTGGGTGAATGAGTGAATGGGTGAATAGTCTTTGCAAAATGAAATCTGTAATGATTTATTGAACCATTCACTTATTCACCCATTCCCCTATTCACCCATAAAAAAACTGCTCAACAATTATTTTCCCATTCTTCACTTCAAAGATTCCTATTTCATCCTTTAACATGCGGGGCATTCCTTTAAAAGTAACTTCCCTGCTTAATGTCACCGTGAAAAAATTACCTGCTACTAACGGCAAACTACAACGCTGACTATGAATTTCTTCAATCATTTCCCTGTTCTTTATTCCTTTTGCTTTCACAGCTTCTAAACTTTTAGTAACAGGCTCTATGCCTCTTGCGGAAACGTGCTCCGGCTCTTTATTCATTAAATCCTCGCTACAAAGTTCATCCAGTATTTGCGGCCACTTATTTTGCTTTGCCAGTTCACAATACCTGTTGGCTACATCGTGGGTTGTCATCATCGCTTGTTCCATGTTTATTTAATTTGATTAATTAATACAGCAAAGATGAAATGGGTGTGTGACAGCCCTATGTCAACAGTAAAAAATACTTTCGGATAAATATGCGGTTGTGTGATTTGCCTTGTGTGATAAATACGCCGATAACAGGATGATTTGAAAATGAATTGATTTGAAGATGAACGGCATTTTTACCTTGCAGTAAATTAATTATACACAAAAAGAATTATCAAACATGATAAAAATCACATTCCCCGGCAATTAAAAGCTAATAAAATTTGATATGCCTGTCATTTTCAAATCTTCAAATTTCCAAATTGATTACGGTTGTGTTATTTGTGCATCAACAGTTGTATGGTAAAGTGTACCTCCCCAATCTCCTGAAAAATCAATGCCACAGAATGTGATCCTTCTTTTTCCGTTAGTATGAGAAATATATACCGGTTTATTCGGTTCTGCATTCCACCAGATGCTTTGATTCACATTGCTTATATGTATTTGGTCAATCCGCTCAGGTAACGGTGTGCCGGTAGTATAATAAATACCGTCTTCCAGGTCATTTGTGTTCCAGTAACTTGACATTGTTATATTCATATCTCCATTAGAGCTGTTGGCCGTGATGCCATAACCAGCTACATCAGGGCCAAAAGAAACAAAATAATATGATTGATCACCCAGGAAAAGTGCACTGGTAAAATTTGCACTGTTATCGGTTGGTGAACAGGCTGCTGTTCCCTGTGGAAATTTTACATCTACATACACACTATCGAAGCCATAGTTCGAGCAATCAGCATTAGATATTTTTACATAATACCAGCCTCTGTCAGAAAAATCAGCATCATAAGTAAGCGTGTTATTCTGGGAATAGCTTTGAAAATAATTAGGGCCGCTCCAATAGTAAGTTGCATTTTCTGCATAATCAACAGAAAGATCAATTTGTGCCCCTTTTTCAACGGCTGCAACAGGATGTGTATGCAGGGTAAGTAAATGATTACAGGCATCACCAATTGATTGTGCAAGGGGATCCTTTACACAGGATGAAAACAGTAAGCTTAAAACAAATAGGTTGAAAATGGGTACCAGGAAGTTCTTTCTCATTTGAGTTACGGTTTTGGTTTTTGAGGAAATGAAATTAAGCAGAAAGAAAATGATTTTGGAATTTTTTTAAGATACAGCCTGAAACCTATTTTTCTTATTTTCCATTATGTAATAATTGCATTGTAGTAAATATGCTGACCAGTACTTGTGGCCGTAATATAAGTGAAGTCCCAACAATTAACCATATATCAATAAGAGTGAACATACAACGCAATTAAAGACACTTATCTTAAACCCGGATTTTGCAGTTGAAATCGTAATGAGGATTTCAAAGGCAATACAGATAAGTGTTTCAGGCTATTTTTTGGTCGAAGAAATAGTGAACTATTTTGAGATCAGGAAATGTTCTGAAATGCTTAGCTGTGCAACTTTTGGAAGCCACAATAGATTCTCAATTGCAAAATCTGGGTTTAACAATTATACATCTCCATGAAACATATTAACCTTGCTGGCGGGCAATAATTAATATCAAATGACTATTAAAATAATTAAAAATTAATATAAATAAAAAGATTTATATTTAGAGTTGGCTTGTTTTTACGAATCTTTATTTAACCACCCCTTAATACAGCTTATATGAGAAAGTCTTTTCTACCCCTGTATCTTTTTTTATTGCTCTGCTCTTTAGTGGAATCAAATCAAATAAAAGCACAGTCTTGCTGTCCTGAGTTTGAAATGCAGTTTCCAAAATTTAACTGCGAATCACCGGATTGCCCGCATAACGGAACGGGGCTGCCAGGCGGCTCCGTTACCATGTGTCAATACAGTACAAACAAAATTCAAGTGACGCCGGGAATCAGTCCTGGATTTACTTATGTTTGGAATGTAACCGGTGGCACCATTAACGGGAACTTGCTTACTACGCTCGTTTCGCCGCTATCATACATTGACGTTACCTGGGGTAACGGCTCGTTAGGCATCGTAAAAGTTACCATTTTCAATAGTGATAGCAGCTGTTTTAAAGTATTAACGCAACAATTTTGTTTAACAAAATCTCCCAAAGCTTTATTTGTAAAGAACACGGGTAATACGGTTTGCAAAAATCAGCCGATCATTTTTACCAATACTTCGCTGGGTGTGTACACTAACTGGTATTGGAATTTCGGAGATGGCATTACGCAGAACGGTGGCATGAGTGTTACGCACGCATACCTGGCTACAGGCACTTATATAGTTTCCTTAACTGTGAGCAATTCGAAAGATAGCCAAAGTAATTGCGGCTGCTCGAATACTTATTATGATACCATCATAGTTAGCAACAGCACAGGGTTACAAATCCTGGCACCGGATTGTAAAAAAATGCATTGTGCAGGCGACACAGTTACATATTGTGCTTCTATAACGGGTTGTACATCGTATAACTGGTCGGCGTTAGGAGGAACCGTTATAGGATCGGGAAGTTGTATAAAAGTGGTATGGAACTTACTTTCTCCATCTATCATAAATCCTACCGTATCACTCACTATCCCACCAGCCTGCGCAGGTAGTTGTGGAAATTCAACCAGTTTTATAGAAAAAATTCTTTATAATGGAATGCCAATACAAGGTAATAATGTAGTTTGTATAAACGCCGCTTCTACTTATACTTTACCTACGCTTCCTGGCGTGTTTTATAGCTGGAGCATTTTACCAGCTACCGGATTTACGATCATCAACGGCACAGATATTAATACCCCGTCTTTAGGATTAATATTTACAGCGCCGGGCAGCTTTACCATCAAATGCGATTATATAGACAGTTTACGAAATTGCATGGGCAGTTCTTCTATTACCGTTTCTGTTCGCCCTTCATACAGCATTACAGGTCCAAACACGAGTTGCATCGGTTGTAATTCGGTTTTTACTACTTCGCCTCCCGGAAGTTTTAGCTGGAACATTAACACATCACCTGCCATAACGGGATCGGGTGGGAGCATCTCACATACCTGGTCAGGATTACAAGTAGGTACCTTTATTGTTACTGCAACACAGATCGGTACCACATTTTGCAATAGCCCACAACAGGCTGTTATAACAGTGGCACCAAAACCATCATTGACTATATTTAAAAGTACCAGCTTCGCATGTCCCGGAACGGTAGTGAAATTCTGGGTCAGCAGTACGGTGACTGATATGAATATTTCGTGGACCTACCCGCCGGGTACGCAGGTATTGAATAACCCGGGTTCTATATTGGATACGATTTATTTATCTTTCCCCGGACCAGGTACAAATATTGTTACTGCAACACAATTCTGTAAATACAATTGTACTTCCACCAGCATTAGTACCAGTGTTGGTAATCCGCCCGCACCCGTTTTGTTAAGTCCAAAACTTATTGTATGTATTGATGAAGTGGTTAATTACTCAGTTGTAAGTCCTATACCCGGGATCGTGTATACCTGGAGCATTATGAATCCAGTTATGGGCACTATTCAATCCGGGCAGGGAACTTCCAGTGTAAATATACTATGGCATGGCTATGGCACCAATTTGGGCCAACTAAAAGTAACCACCTGTGGTGGTACGGCAACAGCAAGTATTACCGTCCTGCTTCCAATGGTAGTGAATATTACAAAGACCGGGGCATGCATCAGTAACGGGCTTGGTTATACGCTAACAGCAAATCCGGCAGGCCAGCTTTACGCATGGAGTACGGGTAGCACTGCTTCATTCATTGGCGTAACAAGTCCCGGAATTTATTCAGTAACAGTAACACCAATAGCCGGGGGATGCCCGGTAACGAAATCCATAACTGTTCTTCCCGATGGATATGAATTAGATATTGCACCACCATGCATTGTGACCAATTGCAACCTGACGAGCTTCAGCATTCCACTCGTACAGACTAAACTAATTATACCTTGTACAGCAACATTACAATGGTATTTTAAACCAGTATCAAGCTTCATTTTTTCACCAATACCAAGTGCAACAAGTGCTAACTACAATGCCACACAACTGGGTTGCTATAAATGTGTTGCAACCTGTCCAAATGGTTGCAATGTAACATCAAATACAATTTGCATTCCCGATGATATTTATTACTGTTGTAACTCGGCCAATTGCGCTTTAACCTTTGGAATTGACTTTAATTCTTCAGGTTGTAGTCCAGTTGTATTTAATGGATTTTATACTGGCACAGGTTCGCCAACGGGAGGCTTCCCGGTTTATTATTGTTATGGCGATGGTACTTCCACCCAGCTTCCACCGCTGCTTCAACCGCACCAATATGGAGCAGCAGGACAGTACACTGCCTGTATTGCACAGAAAACGTTGGTGTTTAACCCATTGTCCGGAACCAATGATACCTGCTGTGTCAGCAACTGCCGTACAGTTGATATTCCTGTTGTAGCCAACCTGAATGCAAGCTATAATTGTACTACGGGAATTTTATCGATGAGCGACGCTTCTACCTATTATCCTACTATCGCCGGGGCAACATATAGCTGGTCCATAACGGGCGGCACTTATACGGGAACGTTAGGAAATACCACGAGCGAAGCGGTAACGCCTACCAGCAGCGGTTCATTTATAATAACACTAAGTGTAACCAAGGGCACTTGTACATCAACTGCTTTTGCAGTGGTGAATGTACTAATACCCAATGCGGCATTTACCGTAAATCCAAACCCTACCTGCAGCGGGAACATCACTTACTTTAATACTGCCCCGGGTTATGCAAGCTATAACTGGCAGTTTGGAGACGGTGCTTATTCTTTTGCTACTCCGGCAATGATCCCGCAGCACCAATATACCAATGCTACAAATGTCCCGATAAACTTTACTGCCACATTAACTGTTACTACACCAGATGGCTGCACGTCTACCAAAACGCAGATCGTAACTGTGCATCCGAAACCAATTGTAACGGTTACGCCTAATCCAACTACCATCTGCAAGGGAGGCTCAGTTGTTTTATCTGCCAATATCAATCCGAATGGAAATACCATGTGCAGCAGTTATTATTACCAGTGGATAAAAAACGGCAGCAATATTTTGGGGGCTAACAGTGCTACGTACACGGCAACCAGCTTCGGGCTGTACAGTGTTTTTGTATCCGGTTCTACACCGGGCTGCAACTGTACCATGCTTTCAGATACCGCTTTGGTAAAATTATACCCCGATGCAATAGCCCATATTGAAACAAGTTCAAGTGTTTGCTTTGATCCTGCTGCAAATCCATGGAGCTTTAATTTAAGTGCTACTTATTATACAGGATATACATACAACTGGAGCTGCAGTATCGGCGGCATTGGTTTTTCTCCAAATGGATCTACTTCCAATTATACAACCGCAACCGGCACATTGGTGAATAATAACAATTTTGTTATTTACCTGCAGGTGGCGGATGCCAATGGTTGTGTGGCTTACGATAGCTTATGTATCTATACTTATAAATTCCCTGCTGTAGCAATAACTGCTACCGGTACTTTGTGTGCGAATTCCATCAATACGATATCTGTAATTGCGCCTGATATCCTTAATAATTACACCTGGAATACGGGTGCATCCGGGCCGGTGATCAATACAACACTTGCAGGAAATTATTATGCCACGGCAACAAATGTGCTGACGGGCTGCAGTGCAACGAGTAATAATATAAGTATCAATGCTGCACCGAGCCTGCAGTTATTCCCTATTGGCTGTGATACCATTTGCACAGACCAAAACATTACTATTCCTTTGGCCCAATTACCAAGCCTGTCTAATTATTTTGTAAAATGGTTTGATGGAATTAAACCGGCGGGTACACTTATATATTCGGGTAGTGGCGCTATAACAATACCGGGTAATTTCCTAAGCCTGGGATTGCATCATCTATGGACAACCGTTAGTTTTCCAAATGGTTGCGATGACAGCAGTGGCGTGTTTGATGTATTCGTAAAAAAATGCTGTAATTGTGCCGGAAGCAGTTGGGCATTCAGGCAATACAGCACTGATAATGGCATGACTTACCAGAATTGGATCTGTGGCAACCAGGAAATCGGGATAGGATGTAACCCGTTAATTTTAAACGCAGCTTATAATTGTTCGCCAGGCGGTTGCGCAGGAACCGTAACAGGACAAGTGCTGGATAATCTCGGCAATGTTATTTTAAATATTCCATCACTGCCATATACCTATACCCCGGCACCAGGTACCAGCGGAAATTTTTATATTAAATTAATAGGATGGTGCGACGGTGCTAAATGTGACAGTTGTACCCGCCAGGTATTCTATCAATGCCCAATACCTGAACCGCCATGCGGATGCGATACTGCATTTCATTTCACTGGCCTGCCAACGATCATACTTCCACATATTGATGAAGGATTAATAGCAGGAGGAGGAATCGTAGTACCTATGACATGTGGTACTACTTATCCTACCAATTTAGAATGTCAGAAACCTTACCAGTTCTATATCAATTATCAGCACCCGTGGCCAAGTGGTAATTGCCAGACACAGATCGTGGGCCAGGTAATACTTGCAGGAAATGTTGTTTACACGCAGAATAATATTTCGCAGGCAAGTCCGCTGAATTATGTTTTCCCCGGGCAAGGGTTTTATTGTATAAAATTCAAATTGATCGTTAATGCAATTGTCTGCGATAGTTGTACGATTTGTTTTAATGTAACATGCAACCCGCTTTGTACCTGCGTTGCCGGATTTCATTTTAATGGCAACCCGGTGATCAATGTAAACCTGCCAGTCAATCCAAATAATCCAAATGCAAATATTGCGATCGTGTTTCCGCCACCGTTAGTTTGCAACAGTGTTTTGGCAAGGCCCTTAAGCTGTAATACCAGCTATAGCTTCTATACCAATTACGCAAACCCGTATTCACTTCCATGTATTGCTAAAGACAGTGCTGTAATTACCCAGGCAGGGATTGCTGCACCATTGGTAATAAATACCAATACCACGCCCGGTAATCCTATTTCATATACGTTTACTGCAGGCGGAAGTTATTGCGTGAAACAATATCTTAAGGTGAATGGTATCATCTGTGATAGCTGCGTGATCTGCTTTACTGTTGAATGTCCGCCACCATGTAATTGCAACTCTTTTGCTTTTTTAGGTAACCCTACGATCACGTACTCTTTGGGTTCAATTAGTGGTGTTCCGGTTATTTCTACTTTAAGCTCAGGCTGTGAAACTTCATTGGCCACTCCATTGCAGTGCAAAAGACAATATAAGTTCTTTATCAATGCGGGGCCTATAGCAGCCCAGCTTCCCGCAGGTTGCAACTTTACAGTTACGGCTACTATATTAAAAAACAATACAGTTATCAAAACGATGACAAATGTTTCACAGGCCAACCCTTTAATTTATACATTCAACAGCGGGGCGATCTATTGTGTAAAATATGAATTATACGTAAACGGCATGTTATGCAAAACATGTACACAATGCTTCCTGGTACAATGCTGTCCTGTTTACTATACGCTGCCTGCTTTAAAGGGTAATTTCGTTGGTTGTGTTATAGGAGGAACTACCCAGATCTATAATGATTCAACCGGTGGTACTTTCAGAAGCCTTGATACAACGGTTGCCACAGTAAATGACAACGGACTTGTTACGGCTGTCGGTTATGGCACAACCATTATTGTGTACGACTGGACGAGAAATCCGTGCGATTATTACGTGGTTGCAGAATACAATGTGCCTGTACTAACGCCATTACCGGCTATAACGGGCAACGGAGCCATTTGTAAAGTAGGAGATTCCAGCAAATTTATCAATGACGTTAACTTAGGTATATGGACCAGCAGTGATCCATCAGTTGCTACAATAAGTACAGGAACAACTTTGATAAGAACTACCCAGGTAAGAAGCATATCCAGCGGTATGGCAACCATCAGTTACACGGTGCAGCGGTCAGGCTGTCCCGTTAGTGCATCAAAAGATGTGATCGTTCACAATATTGTGATGGGAACGATAACAGGTCCCTCCAGTGTATGCAAGGGACAGACGATTCTCCTGGAAAACAATACGACGGTAGCTGGCGATTTCAGCAGCCTGTGGTCAAGTTCCAGTACCAGGGCTACGGTTGATAACAACGGTCTTGTAAAAGGTGTAAGTGCAGGTGTTGCAAATATCAAACACCAGTTAAATTACTCCAATGCAGCCTTTGGTACCTGTTCTTCCAGTACTGCAAGTGATATAAGCGTTTACGCATTACCGGCAACACCGGCAATATCAGTTCTTGTTAAACCAGTATATGCTACAGGAAGTACGAGTATTTGTATGAACAAGAGTTTTGTATTGAGACCTAATATTGGCGGAGGCGTATGGACTTCCGCAGGTTCACTTACTGTGAATAGCAATGGCGGTGTTACGCCTGGTTCGCCAGGAACCGGAACAGTAACATATACTGTTTACAATACTACTGGTTGCAGTGCCTCGAAAACAGTGAGTTATGATGTGGTATCCTGTGAGCTTTACTCTAAGGGAACAGTTCCTCCGGTAACAGAATACAAAACAACATCGGTGCTGCCTGATAAAACCTCCAGCATTTTCCTTTATCCAAATCCTGCACACACTAAGGTCTTTTTCGATGTTGAAGCAGCAACAGGAGAAGGAACAGTTATTCTTACCGACCTGCAGGGTAAGGAACTTGTAAAAACAGGATTTAAGACCGGTATTAATTCTATTGAAACAGGAAACTATGCAAGTGGGGTTTATTTTGTAACATTCAAAACGAAGCATGGTTCCAAAACAGAGAAATTAGTAATTGAATAGATTCTTAATTTCAATTACACAAAAAGCCCGCTTATAATGCGGGCTTTTTGCTACCTGCTGGTAGCGAAAAATGTTTTGAATATTTTATACCAATTAATTAAAACTTGTCTGTCAGACTGAGGCATTCATAAAAAAATTAAGCTCTTTGCAAATGAAATAGCAGAGCCGCAGGCAGGTTTCTATTTTGTAACAACGGATTTTAATCCGTTGTCATTAATAGTTGCTATGTT